>QNFP01000184.1 GCA_003645535.1 Gammaproteobacteria bacterium
TATTGGTTTGTTATTCATCTGCTTCACTCCAATCTAATAAGGTTGCTTGATCGCCGCTATTGTCATAAACACTCCAGTCATCAACGATGCTGCAATACAGCGATTGAAAATTACGCCAGCCCGCAATAAACCGGCGCCGGATGACAGTTTCAGGAATATTATGGCCGCCCTGCTGTACCCGCTGGGCGACTCGCTCAATGGCTATTTCCACGTCACCCAGCCTAAGAAAAAACAAACTGACATGAAATCCCATCTCTTGCCATTGAGGTATCTTTCGCGAATAGCCTGATCCAGACAAGGTGGTTTCAAACGCAAAACTTTCACCGCGCTCAGCGGCATTGTTTATTTCCCCCAGCATTAACCGACCGGCTTTAATAGCCGCTCTGTCGGGTTGAAAGGGCGACAGTCCGGCTGCAATTAAATCCGCATTAATAAAAACCGGGCAGTGCGCCTCTTGGGTTAAAAACTCTTTTGCAAAGGTGGTTTTGCCCGCGCCATTAGGCCCGGCGATAATAATAATTTGTGGGTCACTCATGGTTCACTACCGAACAACTCGCTCTGTTCCGGCTCTGCTGGTGGCTTTGTCTGCATCGGCAGGTTTTCTACATTCAGGCTGTAGTCGTCGTGGCTCCACTCGCAGCGGCTCAAGACCATTTTTGGGATTTTTTTCAGGGTCAGGTTGACGAATTTATCAGCCTTGCAGCGAAAGGCGCTGCAACAGACCAGCAGGCTGCGCTCTTCACCCACCTCATCCGCCAGCACCTGCAACTGCGCCAGGGACAGGGTTTGAGTGGTGACATAAATAAAATCGGTTTCGGTGGAGTGGCCCTGCTGCCAGAACAGCGTCTCGGAAGGCGCATAGGTAAAACTCTCTAACTTGCAAATGGCCTGGGTGAGCATCTCTGGGTTGTAGGCTTTGTTGACCACCCAGCGGCCCCAGTGATCCTGCTCCAGCAGCGAGGGAGCGACCTGGTAATAACGAAAACCACCACCGCCTTGCCAGTTGACGGCTTTGGCTACACCGTCTTGGTCCGAACCATCCACTATTCGCTGTAGTCGCGGAATGATATGAGTATGACAATGTTCGCCCAACTCTATTGTTATCCAGCGCAAACCAAGTTTATGCGCTGTTGCTGCAGTTGTACCTGAGCCAGCAAAGGAGTCTAAAATCAAATCCCCCGGCATAGTACAGAGATCAAATATTCTCTTTAACAAGGCTTCAGGCTTCTTTCCTTTTGGAAATTTGACGCCTCCTTCCTTATGCAAATTATTTGATAATAAATCATCCCATAAATTAGTAAGCGGCTCTCCGGAGATCAAAACACCATCTATCTCTTTGAGTTTATCCTTATAAAAAAGCAGTCTCTCCCCATTTCTAAAATACATATCAGAATGTTTTTCCCGTTTGAGCAGGTAGATTATTTCTGGATTTTTCTTGGAAAAGTCTATGGCTTCTCTAACATTCTGACCTACCGACTTGTAGTCTGGACGAGCTGTACGAATTACCCTATGAGCATTCTCCAAAACAAAGCTTGAGATAGTTGATTCATATTCATCGCCAAGCACCTTCCTCAACTGCCTAGCGGGAATTCCATATTTTTCTGCAACTACTTGCGCCAGCGGAACATACTTCCAATTTTCGTGTCCCTCCTCATGATTGATTATGATTTGTGAGTATCTGGAATCTCTATCTCGTCCTGTAAATATTCTATTCGGTATCCAGCGCGCTTTATCTTTTGCGTAAATTAACAGGAAGTTCGTCGTGGTCACCAAACCGGGATTTATAGACTTATGTCCAGTAGCTGCACCCTGCTTAAAGGTAACAACAGAAATCTTATTGTTACGGCCAAAAATCTCGTCCATTAGAACCATTAAATACCCAATTTCGTTGTCATCGATATGGATGCAAATAGTTCCATCACTACTAATCAACTTGTGCAAACATTCAAGTCTATCTCGTAACAAGGACAACCAAATCGAGTGTTCAAGCCCATCATCATAGTTTTCAAAAGCTTGCCCGGTATTAAATGGCGGATCGATATACACACACTTCACCTTGCCCGCATACTCCTGCTCCAGGGCCTTAAGGGCCAGCAGGTTGTCACCAAAGATCAGCTTGTTATCGAAAATATCGTTGTCCGTCACCCGATGTTTAGCGTGGTAGGACTTGTCCGGTTCCTCCAGCAAAATACGCGGCTCTAATTTGGGCCGCTTGTCTTTACCTATCCAGGTGAGTTCGAGTTTGGTTTTTTGTTTGGTCATAGTTATCCGACTTGTCCAATTCGAGCGCGAATGCGTGCCTGCGCCTGAATGCGTAGCTGTATTTCATTGTAGAGCTGAGCTTGTTGGTTTTCCTGATCGGCGACCGTGACCACCAGGGCATAGGGTTCCAGATCGAGGCAGGGTGATAAACCACCCCAGTCTTTATCCTGGCGGGTGACTACCACAAACCACTTTTGCTCTGGATTGCCCCGTTTAAACTGCCATACCGATGATTGAACGGTGCCCCTGCTGCGGGTATCGGCGGTAATGGTGCGGCCGCCAGCATGGTCTTTCATTGATGCCGTTTCTTGCTGGGTATCGTGATTGAAGCGCTGTTCCACATCAACTAGTGAAGTGGCTTTAACCAATTTATAGCTTATTTTTGTAGCGATATAGTCGAGTCTGGTGGTTCGTACCGGCGGCGTATAAGCCAGTGTTACACGGACTTCTCTTAGTGAACGCTCACTGCGCAAGTAGCTTTCCGGCAGGGGCAATTCAAAAAATTGATGGGCGTTATTCTCAATACTCTCTTCGGCCATGAGGACGACAACATTGTCTGACGAGCGATAAAGCGCTTCCTCGTCAACTTTTCCATAACCTGCCACTTCGCACGGCAATTCCCGGTGTTTTGTGCCTTTGGCTTCTTTATAGTTTGTTCGCCAGCCTTCATCGAATGCGGTGACGCACTGGTCTGGAAGGTTGGCATGGTTGACCAGCATGGCACGCAGGATATTGGCCGATGCCTGCGGATATTCATTAAGCAGGCGTCCCGCTAAATGGGTAATGTAAGGTGCGGCAAAACTGGTGCCGCTGGTCTCATTGAGTAAGGTGCCACCAACAAACTGGTGGTTAAGGGTGAGTACACCCATTCCCCGCTCTTCATTTTTCCACTGTTTGCCTTCTTGTCGCAGCGGTGAGGCACGATTGCCGCCGGTGGCCATTAGGTCAGGTTTGAGTGCTTTGTTTACCGATGGTCCATGACGAGTGAAAGGGGATGGCTGGTCTTCGCTGGCTGGTGACAGGGCGCTTATTTCGGGATGTCGCTGTTCATTAACATGGGCATTGTGTCTGGCTAGACTGCCCACGGTGATTACGTTGAGTGCCGTGGCAGGATCGATAATGACACTGGCTTCATCCATAAGGTAATGCGGGTATTCATCTCGCCAGCTGGTCTGGGGAACTGGTGGGTTGTCAGAGCCGTTAAAATTCCCTGCCGACACAATGAACAGCGCATCATATTCCCTGGCCAGTTTATCTAGCACATAGGCGATGCCGCGAATATGTCGGCCATCGTAGGGCGCATTAGCGTTGCCCAGAGAGACGTTAAATATCCGGCAGCCCAGTTCGCCAGCAAAATACTCAACTGCTTCGCTTAAGGTGCTTGCAATGGTTTTATCATCAAACCTGGTTTCACCAGCTTGCTGATCGAGATACATCACTTTGCCGTTGTACAGCCAGAATTGTGGATGCCAGAAATTAGCGGCTACACAGGCTTCAACATCACCATACAGGGCTATTCCGGCTACCGCTGTACCGTGGCCGGATTCATCATCGACTTCCTGATCAGCAATGTAACTTTGGCTTTCGGCAATAGCCGTTTTTAACAGTGGGTGATTGGTGTTAATGCCGCTATCCAGAATACAAACCCTGGCCGCTTCCGGCGCTGGCGAGGAAATGTTGTTGGGGACGGACTCTATCGGCACATTCAGCTGCTCGTAGCTGATACCTGTCGCCGGTGGCAAATCGACCTGCCTTACTTCTCGTAGGTTTAACAATTGTTCGGTCTGTTCTGCGGTAACTTCGAGCCTGAACATCAACAGGCTATCGAGATTTATATGGTCAATTTCAGCTATCTGGCTCTGTTCCAACCACTGTTTGAAATTAAACAGTAATTGTTCCCGCTTGGGATGGTAGGTGGTTTCAACGGGCCAGAGTTCGATATCGATTTTATAACTTGGTGTTAGTGGAAAACCCTTATGGCGAACCGCCCAGCTTTTTCTGTCTTCCGCGGTCCAGTTGTCGATGCCATTTATGGCTTCAAGTATTTGCTTATAGGAGAGGTTCGTATCGTCTACGCCAAGCAGGGCAAGGTGCTCTGCAAAGGTAGCTAATCCTTGCTCATCAGCAAAAACGATGCAGAGTTCGCTGTCTTCCTGACTAATAAATTCAACACCGTGCTTGTACAGGTTTTTGAGGTCCAGCATCCCTGAATATTTCAATTTGAAAACAAAGGCGCCTGTTTCTGCGGAAAGCTGTTGCCGGGAAGTGTCAACGGCTTGCGCCAAAGCATTTCCCAAATGCTGAGCATGGCGGCGCAAGTCGCCAGGATTAGCTCTAGGTGGGTTTCGTTTGACTGTTCTGCGTGGGTTACTGAGAACTTCTTTTTCTATAAGCAGGTGCTTGTACTGTTGCGCCATTTGCCGCCCTTAAACTGACTGATGTTTGACTTCCCTATCGAGCGCATTTTTCACGTCTCTAATAGTAAGAAATTCCTGGTTTTTCAGGATCATACGCTTAATGGCACGGCGTACTATTCGCTCAATATCAGCACCGCTGAGCTTATTGAATAAGTCGCTCACTTTTTTATCGTCAATTTCAAACTCCCTTCTTACACCACGCAATTTAAGAGCGAGAATTTGGGCAATTAACTTATCAGATGGCAGAGGAAACTCTACCGCTTCATCAAAACGTCGCCAGATTGCCGTGTCCAGAATATGTTCATGATTGGTTGCGGCCAATATCAGACTTTGCCCATGGTAGGCATCCATCATTTGCAACACAGCATTAACAACCCTGCGCAACTCGCCATGTTCACTGCCATCATCACGGTCTTTACCCAGTGCATCGAACTCATCAAACAGCACAACCATTGGGTACTGGGCAATAAAATCAAACACTTTGCGTAGGTTAGCCGCAGTTTCACCAAGATAAGATGAAACAAGGGCATCGAGGCGGACTATTGCCAGGGGATAATCCAATTCGCTTGCAATCACTTCAGCCGTCAACGTTTTGCCACATCCGGGAGGGCCAAAAAATATAACTTTTCCTGACGCCTTCATGCCATAAGAGCGAAGAAGATCCTGGCACCGATGCTCTTCCAACAGCTCTTCTATGGCTGCCAGGCTGGCCTGGGGCAGGATGAGTTCTTCAATAGTTCTTCTCGGTTGGCGAATATCCAGCAGCGGCAAACCTCTCTCTTTATCGGCGGGCACTTTGGGCAAGAGGCGTGATAAGCCTTGCTCAGGCGGTAATAACTTGTCGCCGTAGAGGATTTGCTCAAGATCATTTGCCAGGAGGTGGTGTTGTTTTTGGCGCTCTTCATTGATAACGGTTTCAGATGCACGACGAAACGCCGCAGGGTCACCCGCCGCACCCGCTTTGATAAGTTGTCTCAAGGTTTTTCCGCTAGCCATGATCGCTTCCTTTTTCTTTCGTATTACATTGATAGCTTTGATAGTCGTTGACGGTATTTGTGCTCACGCCTAAGCCAAAAACCGCTTGTTGCTCCCAATTGGCTAGCTAACCGTTTTGCTAAAGGAGCCGACAAAAGCAAGTCACCATTAATGAGGGCGGTGAAATCGTCAAGCTCGAGATTTAGACCATTAGCCAGCTGCTGTTGAGTCAAACCCTGTTCTTCCATGAGATCGCAAATTGTTTCTCCGGGGGAAGAGGCCCAATCTGGTCCAGGTTGAAAATTGCTTTGCGAATTATGCGTCATAATTGATCCTTCAAAAGCAAGCACTGCACATTAAATACTTACGACATTCGGCACCTTGTCAAAGAACTTCCCAGAAGAGTGAAAATAATAATTTTTCCTCAATTTTCTGTTCCAGCTTATCTTCCAACTCGCCGATCAGCTCCTCCCGCCGGTTATCGACTTCGTCCTGCTTGTCGAATAGCTCACGGCGCTTTCGGCTCCTGAGCTTTTCCAGCTCGCGCTGGCGCTTTTGCCAGTGGAGTTTTTCGTTGAGGTCGGGTGCCGCTCTGGCGGTTCGGCGCACTTCTCTGACTTCTTTGTCAATTTCCTTTATTGCTTGCTCCAGGCCGACTTTTAAGTCATCGGCCCAGCCGTCGAGCTTATCTACTTCGGCTTCGAAGTATTTGAGGTTGCGCTGGTTTACCTCCATCAGGATGTCGGTTTTGCGACGGCTTAGCTCGTCTGCCAGCTGTGGGGTGATTTGATCCACCAGGGTAGTGACTTCGGTAACGGGA
>QNFP01000185.1 GCA_003645535.1 Gammaproteobacteria bacterium
CCTCAACCTCGGGCAATTCCTCACAGGTCTGTCCATCTTCGAAATCATGGCAGCCGCAGGGCTGTTCTATTCAGCAGGCATCCGCCTGTGTCAAACCGCGAGCCGCGTGCACGACGATTGCCTATGGCTGTTGTTTTGCCGTGCTCATTTTCAACTAACTGCAGGCCTGTCCTGCTTACTTTAAAGGAGGTGTTAATCACCATCATAAGAACGCCCGTGCTCGGGCAAGTTGGATTGCGCTGGGTTGTCCCCGTACCGGGAATACCCGCGTTGCCTCTGACCAGGCATTGTCAGGTCGACAGGGCGTTGTGGCCCGTGATCGTTCCGCGCAAGCGAACTCGTCAGCTCAGGCTGGCCAGTCGATCAGAAACACTAACCAGAAAGAGAGAACACTATGAGAGACCTGAACTACCAACTGAAACAACTTTGTCGTCAATGTCGGGAAGGCAGCTATGGCACCCAGTCCAAACGCGAACGGATGCTGACCCTGATCGCCAACCAGCTCCATGAGCGGGGCTATCGGGGAATGACCGCAAGATCGCTGAAGCCGAAACACATCGAGGCGCTGCTCGGGCACTGGCGCGAGCAGGAACTCACGACCGGCACGATCAAGAACCGCATGGCCGCGATCCGTTGGTGGGCAAACAAGGTGGACAAGCGCAACGTGGTAGCAAGATCCAACGAGCACTACGGCATTCCGGACCGGCGTTTCGTCACCAACGAATCAAAGGCAAAGTCCGTGACCCAAGAGCAACTGGAGAAGATCCGCGACGAGCACGTACGCATGAGTTTGGAACTGCAGCAGGTTTTCGGCCTACGCCGCGAGGAGGCGATGAAAATCCGCCCCTGTATCGCCCACCGGGGCGATCACCTGTTCCTGCAGGCCAGCTGGACCAAGGGCGGTCGGGAGCGGATTGTTCCGATCCGCACCAAGGAACAACGGGAGGTCCTTGATCGCGCCCACCGTCTTGCCGGTCGCGGCTCCCTGATTCCGAGTAACCGTAATTATGTGCAGCAGATGCGTGTCTACGAAGGCAACACCCGAAGAGCAGGGCTCCACCATATGCACGGCCTGCGTCACGCCTATGCTCAGAACCGCTACGAAGAGCTGACCGGCTGGCCATGCCCGGCCGCAGGCGGGCCGATGGCCGGGGAACTGACCCGGGACCAACGAGCGCGTGACCACGAAGCCCGGCTCACCGTCAGCCGCGATTTGGGCCATGAGCGCGCGGCCGTCGTAGCTGCCTACCTGGGTCGCTGAGAGGCGATTTACCGGGTAAATCGACAAGCACACAAATCAATCAAAAAGTGATGGAATTTCGACGGGAAAGGGCTCACCGATTATTGGACATTGGTCGCCGCACCGTCCGGCGGATATTGGATTTGAAGTAAGCAACACACCGAATCAGGTATAAACGTTGTGTGGTTTAGTTTTTCTGCTAATTAACAAGAAATAATTGTTAATATAGGCTTATAACAAACCAAGTATTGAATTTGGTTTGCTTTTGAGCTAATTTCACAAGAATGGCTAGTGAACATCGCAGTAAATTAAACCGTGTGCTCACGCAGTGGCCCCAGAGCGCCGTTGCGGTGTCACGCTGGCTGGAAGCCCGGGGTGCCTACCAGCAGCTGATACACGAATACGAGAAGAGCGGCTGGATACGGCGTATCGGTCAGGGTGCCTATGTGCGCGCTGGCGATACGGTTGAGTGGGCCGGCGGCCTGCACGCACTCCAGGAGCAATTGCAATTGCCCATTCATGTGGGAGCCAAAACGGCGCTACAGATGCAGGGTTACGCTCACTATTTGCCAATGGGGAAGGCTAGCGCGATATCACTGTTCGGCAACCCGGGCACCCGGTTGCCCGCCTGGTTCCGAAAATACGATTGGGGCGTTAAGGTAGGCTTTGCCGCCACAAAGCTGTTTGACGACAATTCGGATTCTGGCCTTACCAAAAATGAACTGGCCGCATACGCAATAACCGCCTCTGCACCCGAGCGAGCCATCATGGAAGTGCTGTATCTCGTACCTGCTAAGGAGTCGTTCGATGAAGCCAGCCAGCTCATGGAGGGATTGACCACGATGCGCCCGCGACTGATTCAGTTGCTGCTGGAGCAGTGCAGCTCGGTGAAGGTGAAACGGCTGTTCATGTTTTTGGCGGAACACCACAATCATGCCTGGACTAGGAAACTGGACACGTCGAAAGTGGACTTCGGCAAAGGCAAACGCATGATAGTCAAAGGCGGAAGGCTGGATACCAAATACAACATAACCGTCCCCGAGGCATATCTGCAGCGGGAAGCGTCGGTGGACATCGCATGAAAGACAGCCCGTACTTCAAGCAAGCGCAACTCATGCTTCGCGCCATGCCGCACGTAGCTGCGCAGGAGTGTTTTGCAGTAAAGGGTGGCACGGCAATCAATCTCTATGTACGCGACATGCCGCGATTATCTGTCGATATCGACCTGACGTATTTGCCCCTGGAACCGCGTGATACGACATTGGCAAAAATCGGTGAGGCTTTGCAGCGGATCGCCACCGCGGTTCGAAAAACCATACCCGGTGTCACTGTTCAGGGAGTTCAAACGAAAGGAGCAGAGCATTTTTCCAAGCTAACAGTCGGAACTCCAGAGGCTACTATCAAAATCGAGCCGAATCTGGTGCTCCGTGGCACGGTATATCCCCCTGTGGAACGAGAGCTGTGCGAACGGGCCGAGTCACTGTTCGAAATGTCGGCGACGGTGAACACACTTGCTGTCGCTGATTTGTATGGCGGCAAATTTTGCGCTGCGCTCGATCGTCAGCATCCGCGCGACCTGTTCGACGTCAAGATCCTGATGGAGAACGAAGGCCTCACAGATGAAATTCGTACCGCGTTCGTCGTTTATCTGGCCAGCAATAACCGGCCGATGAGCGAGTTACTCGCCCCGAACCCGAAGGATTCCCGCCAGGTGTTCGAGCAGGAGTTTACGGGAATGACGGACGCCGAGGTTGGGTACGACGAACTGGTGGCGGTCCGTGACCGGCTCATCGAAACGATCAGAAACACCATGACTGAGGACGAGAAGCAGTTCCTCATCTCGATAAAGAAAGGGCAGCCGGATTGGGACCTCGTCCCGGTGGCCGGCATCGAACGATTGCCCGCGATTCAATGGAAACTGGTAAACATCCGAAAGATGGACAAGAAGAAACAGATCGAATCGTTAACGAAGCTCGAGTCAGCGTTGGGGTTGTGATCAAAGGGTAGTTGGTACGCTATGCCTTGTTATTTTCGACAGTTTGCCGACTGCTTGACACTTAATGTGTTAGATTGCGTTGAAAATTGAATCATCAGTTGTCGTTGAATTAAGACTGTTGAATTGCATCGAATATTGGTCCAAATTGAGACTTTAATTGCATATTGCTTTACCCCATCTGATATGGAAGACACTAGTGCGTGGCAATGCTTTAAGCAGAAAATTGCGGTTCAATTTTCAGTGCAAATCCTGGAGCAAATTTGGATGCAATTTAACAGGTAGGTGTTAAAACGCGCCAGCGAAGATGGGATGACCGAAAATATCACCGAAAAATAAAACGAAATACCGATTTAGCCTGGCGACATCCCGCGTAATCTTTCATTACGCCTGCGTAATAATTCAAGGGAAGTCATCAAGGCAATTGCCAATATAACAAGCAACGTAGCCGCAGCTGCAATCGTTGGGCTAAGCTGCTCGCGAATACCACTAAACATTTGTCGTGGCAATGTACGATCCTCGGGTGCCGCCAGGAACAAAACTAAAATCACTTCGTCAAATGAAGTAATAAACGCAAATAATCCACCAGAAACGATACCGGGCATTACTAGAGGCATTGTTACTGAAAAGAAAGTGCGAACCTGACTTGCACCTAGACTCAGGGATGCCCGTACAAGATTATGATCAAAGCTCACCAAAGTTGCCGTAACAGTAATAACAACAAACGGCACGCCTAGTGTCGCATGAGCAATAATCAAACCTATTAGATTATTGGTTACACCAATATCACCGCCAAATAAAAATTGAGTTACGCTATTAATGCCCGTGATTTCAAGAAAGTTTCGTAATCCGGGGTCGATACTGGAATAGAAGAAGAATAGACCAACAGCGGTAATCACCAAAGGCACGATCATTGGTGAAATCAGTATGGCTTGCACTAAACTTTTACCTGGGAATTTCCCCCGACTTAACCCAAGAGCAGCCACTGTTCCTAAAGTGCATGCGACTATAGATGAACAAACAGCAACAATGATTGAATTATTCACCGAATTCAACCAACGATTAGTGCTTGTTTTAGGACATGGATTGTCTGAAATAGTCCCTGATTCGAACTGGGCTGTAAAATCTGCAACCACCTGATCTGTTGGGCACATGTTGAAAAAGTCGTAATACCAACGCCAGGAAAAGCCTTCTATTGGATAGGTAAAATACGGTAGGGAATTAAAAGATAAGGGTAATATTACAAGGATCGGCGCAACCAGAAAAATGAATATAAGGGCGCAAAAAATACGAAATCCGTAATACCAGGTTGTTTCTAATTTTCCAGCATAAGGCGGTAATCCACGCATAATTTTATCCCAATTTCATACGATCTATGCCGACCAGGCGATTATAAATAGCAAACAGCACCATAGTTATACCGAGCAGAATAACGCCAATAGCCGAAGCCATATTCCAATTCAATTGCTTATTCATTTGTACATCTATCAATTGTGACGCCATGATATCTTGCGGGCCGCCGACAAGAGCGGGCGTTATGTAGTAACCAACCGACAAAATGAAGACCAGTAAACCGCCCGCACCAATGCCAGCGACCGTGAGCGGTAGATATACCTGGAAAAATGCCTGTACCGGGTTGGCACCCATAGAACTTGCTGCACGCATTAAAGACGGATTGATACCTTTCATCACGCTAAACAATGGCAGCGTCATAAAGGGGAGTAAGATATGTGTCATAGCAACAACCACGCCGATACGGTTTCGTATTAAGCCAAGTGGTTCGTCTATGACACCAATTAATTGCAAGGTTTGATTTATCAGTCCCTGGTCCTGGAGTAAAACAATCCAGGCTGTTGTCCGCACAAGTAAAGATATCCAAAAGGGAAGTAATACCAAAATAATAAGTAAATTACTCGTTCGTGCAGGGAGGTTTGCCATCAAATAGGCGATGGGAAATCCAAGCAGTAAACAGGCGATGGTCACTTGTGCTGATATAACAAGAGTTCTAGCAAAGATTTCTATATATATCGACTGCTCTTCCGGTTGCATGTAAATACTGCCATCGGCATTGATCCCCAGATCCAGTGCTGCAAAAAAATAACTAAAAGTTATGGGGCTATTCTCACGTGCCAAAATTTGCCAATAAGCGGGTTCCCCCCACTTTTTATTGGCTTGAATCAATGCGTCCTTGAAGGGGGCATTCAATCTCTTAGACTTACGCGCACTACTAATCAGTAGCTGCCGATAGCCCGATTTTTCAAAGTTAAGCCGTTTTGCTACTTTGCCTATGGTGCGATTCTTTTTGCCTTCAACAAGATCTTTAGCCATAGCGGCATAAACAGATTCGGGTGGCAAACCATTGCCGTCCCATTCTTCAATCGCGACAACAGAATGAACCAATATATCCGGGACAATACTGTTATCGATGGATACAAGCCCAAGCTTTACAATAGGAAAAACAAAAAATAGTAAAACAAAAAGGAAAAGCGGAAAAATAAGTCCAAATGCCCGTATTTTTCGCTTGCGTTCTGCCCGTTTGATACTAATTCGCAACGGGATGCCATCAGCGGTAACAATCTCGCTTTCATTATCTACTGTTGGAGTCGACATGAGGCGCAATCTCTAAATATGTTACTAAAGCAGGGGAATACCGGGTGCGGTTGTCCACACCCGGTATTCCAATTAGTTCTATTTACCCATCCAGGCGAGGAATCTTTCATTCAGTTCGTCAAAATTGTCCGCCCAGAAAGTCGTGTTATGCGGTACCCAGTTTTTCATATTCTGTGGGGCACTTGGTAACTTTGCTGCCAGTGCAGGATCGGTAATCATCGCACCAGCTGCATTTGTCACCGGGCCATAGCTAACATATTTATGTTGCTCACCCATGTGCTTTGCCTCTGAAACATAATTTATATAGTCATATGCTGCATCGATGTTTTTCGACCCCTTAGGAATTGCCCAACCGTCAAAATCCATAACCTGACCATCCCAAATAATAGTGAAGGGTTGGTTTTCGTTATCGATAGCGGCCTGAATACGACCATTCCATGCGGCAGTCATGGTAACTTCGCCGTCAGCAAGCAGTTGCGGTGCCTGTGCACCAGATTCCCACCACACGAGGCTATCTTTTATC
>QNFP01000186.1 GCA_003645535.1 Gammaproteobacteria bacterium
GTAAACCAGGACGTCGATTAGCCCCGCGCGGATGGCTTGCTCGTCTTCGATAATTAGTATTTTCGCTGTGCGCGACATAAGGAACTCGCAGAATGCTGTAGCGATAGCGTATCAGCAAGTAGAGCAGGCTGCTCTGTTACAAGGTAAATTTCAGGTAAATTTTCACATGCAAGTTTTACCTTTTTCTGTCTATCTGTACACCGGCCAGCTACCTAGACTCACCGCCACTGATATTGATAAATCCACAAAGAGGTGAGCACCATGCCCATAATTAATCGTATTACCCGCTTGTTTCGTGCCGACCTGCATGCAGTGCTGGACACCATTGAAGAACCTGTACAGGTGTTGCGGCAGTCAGTTCGAGAAATGTCCGAAGCCATTGATCACGAGCAGCAGCGCCTGGTGATTCTGCAACAGCAAAAGTCGGAACAGCAGCGCAGGGCAACCGAGACTGAGGGGTCACTGCAACGCCTGGCCCGAGAGCTGGACGTTTGTTTTGCCGCTGAGCAGGAAGATCTGGCCCGCGGTCTGATTCGTCGGCGCCTGGAAACCGAGTCTTTACTGGCCGTGCTTAATAGCAGAGTCGAAAGTAGCGACGGACGGATAGCGGCATTGACTGACCATTTACATAAAAACCGAGACCATCTCGCTGCCATAGAACAAAAACTGGCGCTTTTTGTGGCATCGGATTCTCTGGCTGAACAGGAAGATATTGCTGGGGGAAATGGGGGATTTACCCCTTATGATCCGACGATTCAGATACCAGATGAAGATGTTGAGGTTGCCCTGTTGGCGGAAAAGCAGCGGAGGGCAAGGTCATGAAACAGCGCCGATTACTTGAAGGCATTGTGATCGCCGTAGTGGCAGCTATTGCAGCGGCGGTAATGATGCCGGTATTAAGCGTAGTACTGGCGCCGGCTTTTATTCTGTGCTTGTTGATAGTTGTTCTTAGCTTCGGTTATCTGATTTATTTACTGCACCGCAAACCACATAAACCGGGCCGTGTTACGGTCATCGGTGCCTGGCTTATAGTCAGCTTGCTCACCTGGTTGTTTGTGCACTCCCTGCCAGGTTTCGCAGCCATTCATTTGCTGATGATCTGGCTGGTACGCGCTTTATACTTTTATAACAGCGTTCTCTCTGCACTCGCCGATCTCAGTTTGACGGGCCTGGCCTTTATCACCGCGCTATGGGCCTGGACTTCGACCGGAAGTTTGTTTCTGGCTTTCTGGTGCCTGTTTCTGGTGCAGGCCCTGTTTGTACTGATACCCGCACGCATTCCTTCCCGCAGCTTGCGGGCGAGAAATATTTCAGCTGATTATCTAAATGATCACTTAAGTAATTATCTTAACGATTCCCCAATTGAAAGCCCGGAGTTAACCAGGCAAGAGGTGTTTGAACGTGCTCGCCGCAGTGCTCAACAGGCGTTGCGCAAACTGGCTGAAGGCCATTAACAACTGATGTCAAATTTACTAACTATCTTATAAACCACGATTTTTTCAGGCAATCCCTTAGGAGGATAGCAATATGACTACCAACTTAAAGACCAACATAAATACCAACTTAAATAGCAACAAGATAAATCTTAAACTATTTGTCGTCGGCCTGTTTTTGATTACTGGCCTGGTGGTCGGTTTTTACCCTTTTATACAGGGCGCTAACGCTAAAACGACGCATACCATTGAACAGAATTCACAGCTAACAACTATGATGCGTCCAAAAATACAATTGGCTATTTTGCTCGATACCAGCAGCAGCATGAGCGGCTTGATTGATCAGGCCCGTAACCAGCTCTGGCAGGTAGTTAATGAGTTTTCGGAATCGACCAGGAATGGCGTAAAACCGCTGCTGGAAGTGGCGGTTTACGAATATGGCAACAGCGGGCTTTCTAGTGGCAATGGTTATACCCGACAGGTAACGGATCTGACCTCAGAACTTGACCAGGTCTCCGAAGCTTTATTTTCCCTGACCACCAATGGCGGCGACGAGTACTGCGGATACGCTATCAGTACCGCTGTGGCCAATTTACAGTGGAGCGATTCAGACAGCGATATTAGAGCTATTTTTATTGCTGGTAACGAGCCATTCACCCAGGGCCCAGTTTCCTTTAACCAGGCAATAGCCAGTGCGCAGGGCAAAGATATTGCCGTTAATACCATTCATGCGGGCAGTTACGAAGCAGGTGTGCAATCAGGCTGGGAGCAGGGCGCTCTACTGGCTGGTGGCAGCTATATGAGTATTGATCACAACCATCAGGTTGCCCATGTTGTCGCGCCCCAGGACAGGAAGATTGCCGAACTCAATGCCAAACTCAATGATACTTATATACCTTATGGCAAAGACGGTGCAGAGAAAGCTCAGCGACAGATAATGCAGGACACAAAAAGTAATGGTATCTCTCTGGGGCTGTTGGCCAAACGAGCGAAATCCAAAATCTCATCCATGTATAGGAATACTAGCTGGGATTTGGTTGATGCACTGGAGGAAGGCGAAGTTGATCTTGATGAATTAGATGAAGATCAGTTACCCGCAGAAATGCGATCTATGGACGAACCGAGTCGGGAAAAATATGTGGCTAAAAAGGCCCGCGAGCGTGAGGAAATAAAATCTGAAATTCTGGATCAAAGCAAAGAGCGCGAAGACTATGTGGCTGCTGCCAAAGCTGCCGCACCGGCAACCACGGTCGCAACCGTGAACGATGCCCTGGGAGCAGCCATCCGTAAGCAGGGTGAGAAAAAGGACTATGTGTTTGAGGCGGCTGAATAGTTGCAGGCAAATAGTTACAGAGATTTAAGCGCTCGTGATGACCATTACTATTGGGCGAGCGCTTAACTTACTTAGATTGCAAAAGACGCGATATGACTTTTTAGGCAGCACTATGTTCTAGATATAATGCTATAAAAACAACTAGTTATATCTATAATATAATGTGTTTTATTAGATATATTTTTTCGGGATTTTCTTTTTCGGGATATTCTTTTTTCGGGATATTCAGGGTCCTGGATACATTTAGATTTGTCATGCTGTTATCCGCAATCATTTGTTGAATGATCTATTAGGGAGCCTATGATTAATTCTGGCCGCAAGATACGAGTTCATGAATTGATCAGAGGTTCCTTAGTTATTGTTGAATAATATCGTATTGTAAAAGACGATATTTTATATCACCCCTTTTTGACTGAGTGTAGTTATATTGTCCTCGCTATAACCCAGTTCGCGCAGTATGTCAGCACCACTGGCACCGGGTTCCGGGCCAATACGAGCAGGTACTTTGTCGGAGCCTTCGACCCAGAACGGGCTGTTGACTGCCTGGCCTCGGCCATAGTCGTGGCCTTCGACGTCAATGAGCATATCGTTGGCGAGCACCTGGGGGTCATCGATAACTTCCTCCATGGTGGCGAGCACGCTAAAGGTTAATTTTTGAGCCCCCAGTCGTTCGCGCCATTCAAGCAAGTCCCGTGTTTTAAATGTTTCCGCGAGCACAGGGCCGAGTAATTTGGCATTGTCGTTACGGTCCTTTATATCGAGGAAGCGAGGGTCGCTGAGTAAATCTTCCCGCTCCATGGCTTTAAGCAGATTGGGCCAGTGTTTTTTCTGGTGCAAGATGACTAACAGTAGCCAGCGTCCATCACGGGTTTGATAGTGATTTAACAGGGCATTAGTGGGTTTAGCAGGATCAGGTCGTGGAGCAGCGCCACCGCCTGCCAAAATACACGAGAGTGAGCTTGATGCTGTCCAAAGCCCATTAGCTAACAAACTGCTATGGACCTTACCGCCACGGCCGGTCTTTTCTCTCTTATACAGCCCAGTCATGACGGCGGCGTACATGGTCATGGCACTGGGGTGATCGCCCATCCCCGGTCCGGAAATACTCGGTTCACTGCTGGCGGTGCGAACCAGATCCATCAGCCCGGAACGCGCCCAGTAGGCGGTGGCATCAAAACCCGGCGCGCTGGCTTCGGGACCTTTCTCGCCAAAGCCGGTGATTTGTCCATAGATCAGCCGCTCGTTTTCAGGGGCGAGATCTTCATAGCGAATTTTTAGTCGCTCCAGCACATCAGGGGGAAAGTTAGTGATTAGCACGTCGGCCTCGCGGACCAGGGCTAATAAAATCTCTCTGCCTTCGGTAGATTTCATATCGAGGCCAATACTGCGCTTATTGCGGTTGTCCTGCTGCCAGATATAGCTGAAATCAAGGGGCATAAAGGGTGGTGCTTTATGGGCATAGCGTAATGGATCGCCACGTCCCGGTGCTTCAATTTTAATAACATCGGCACCAAAATCCGAAAGGATGGCAGCACTGCCGGGGCCAAAAATATAGGTGGCTATTTCTAATACTTTGATGCCTTTAAATAAGGGTTCTAAATCATTCATTTTATCTATCTCCCGAAAGTGGAATTAATTTTAATTCGCTTGCGTATTTTCCTGGCGATTAGGTAAGTGATAGATTGGTTCGCTTCACCTCGCCTTTATGACATACAATCTACGACCAGGAAACTGTGGCCCAACCGGTTTTCTATAGCTTTTTAATCCGGTTTTTTATAGTTTTTTAATATTGAGGATTGTTAATAAATCAAAGATGCAAGGACTCTGCCCAGGCCATCGCGCACGGTAAACGCGGCCAAAATACTGTTAATTGGCGTATGGGTATGGGGCAACATGGCCTTAATCTCATTTTCGTCAAAATAGATACCACCGCATTTTTCACAGGCATCGATTTCTACGCCGGCGCTGTCGATGACTTTTAATATTTGATCAGGGCAAGATGCGCAGTTGCGTTTTGACACATATTTATTGGGTGCTTCTCTGATTATTTCGTGGAGATCGAGCTCTAACTCTTCTACTTTGAATAAGGTTGCCATAGATTCGTGAGATACCCAAAGGCCTTCACAATGAGCGCAGGTAAGAGTGTCGACGCCGCTGGCATTAGAGTTTTTTAATTTTTTAGTACAACTGGGACATTTCATTTCTTTTCCTTTTCTTTTTGTTTTCTCATATCCATAACAGTGATAGGTTAAGGCCTATTGTATAGGGCGCTGGTGTATGGGCCGTCTCTGTATGACCCGCTTTGGTTTCACCCCGCACAAGCAGGTAAGCCACACATTAGTCTTTCGGCCAGATTTCTTCGAGGGCCGCAATGCCTTCCAGCATCGCATCTGGGGTTCCTGAAGGAAACAGAATCGACAAATTTTGGCGATATTTTTTGGCTGATATATCGGGCATTAATTGTAATATTTCTACAATTGCTGCCAAAGCCTCCCCAGTTTTGCCCTGCAATACCAGACACGAAGCTAAAGAAAACCAGGCTGTATGGAAGCCCTTGAAAATAGAAATTGATTGACGGACGTTCTCTTCAGCTTTGGCGAAGTCCCTTGTGATTAAAAAAAGCGTTCCCCGCCAGAAGTAGATGCGATACAGGTATTGCGCGTTGGGCAACAAGCGCGTCGAGCGTGCTAGCTCATTTTGTCCTTCGTCGTACTGGCCGGTCATTCCCAGAGCGTAGCCGTAATGAGCGACAGCAATAGCATTGCTAGGACACAGGGCGAGCGCACGCGCTAGTACCGGGACAGCTTCATCTGAACGGCCCGAAAAGCACAATACATGGCCATATTCTGCCAGCACGCCGGCGTCATTAGGCGCTAGTTGCATGGCTCTCTCTATAGAAGCTTTGGCCTCGTTTAGATCCTGTTCGGGGTTTTCACTGAAATTATTTATTGGTCGTCTTACCAGCGCACTGGCAAGTCGGGCATGGGCAGCGGCGTAGCAGGGGTCCAGAGCCACGGCCTGGCGAGCAAAATCGACTGACTCTGCGGATGTCTCCTGGTTGAATTGAAACGCCGCTGATAAAGACCGCGCTACCAATCCCCAGGCATCGAGATTGTCCGTGCTCGCTCTATTGGCCGCATCAATCTCTGCTACCGTAATGGCATAACCCAGGGCGCTGGCGATACCGCTGGATACCTCATCCTGAATGGCGAAGATATCGCTCAGTGGTCGGTCATAATTCTCGGCCCAGACATGGCTGCCGGTGGCGGCTTCGATTAACTGCACGGTGACCCTGACCCGCTCGCCAACCTTGCGCAAACTGCCTTCCACCACATAACGAGCCCCCAGATCTTTGCCCACCTGGCGAATATCCGGTGTGGTGCCCTTATAGACAAAGGTCGAGTTGCGGGCGATCACATCCATATCCGCAGAGCGGGCGAGAGCGGTAATAATATCTTCGGTCATGCCCTCGGCGAGAGAACCCTGCTCCTCATCGGCAGACATATTGTTTAAGGGCAGCACGGCTACCA
>QNFP01000187.1 GCA_003645535.1 Gammaproteobacteria bacterium
AACAAAACCTGTTTTTACAACAGCAAAATGAGATACTTAGCACTAAATTAGAAAAGTTTATAATAGGCGAAGAGGGTTAGAAAATGGCTACACCAGCACTGATAGATTTATCCAACTACGACAGTTTGCTTGTGCAAAGCACACAAGGTCGTTCTGGAACACCCGATGGTAACGTCTTTTTCGATGTCACCAACGGTAGGATTGAGTTAATTACTGCAGAAGAGCAGGGACTTATAGATATGACATCTGTAGGAGGGGCGGCATCAGAAGCAAACCCACTTACTGAAGACTTGGGCATTAAGCTGGAAGCTCTCTACGCTTTTGAGAGGCAAGAGAGGCGGACTGACGAGACACTTCGTCAATATGATTTTTACTTCACAGGTACTTTTAAGTTCGGCGGCGCATACGAGTTAGTAAATAACCGCAAGTTTGACGATGCCGACGGCTCTGCCACGTCTCTTACTGTGGATGACAGGTTTAAAATTCGTGGCTCAGGCCACATTGAAAGAAACGTAGCAGGCGCTATAGGCCGTATCTTATATGGTAACAAATCCCTTGGTAATATTGAGGCGTTGTCTCAAGCGTATTACCAACTGGAAGATGGCGGAGTCCCTGTAAACTACGATAAAGACGGCCCTATTGATGAGGCTGTTTTAGTTTACGCAGACAATAACGTTGACGCTAACGCTTATACAACATCGGTTGCTACAGCGGCTGCACAGACAATTACGGTAGTTGCGTCTGCAAGGACTTTTACAAGAAGCTCAGGGGATTTCGTATCAGACGGGTTTGAAGTAGGGCACAGGTTTGACCCTTCAGGTTTAGTAAATAACACAGGCTCTTACACAGTCGAGTCTGTAGTCGCTTTAGTTATAACAGCGACGTTAGATGCAAACAACCTTTTAACTGATGAGACGGGCGACGCTGATGAAGAGTTAGCAGTTACCGGCTTTGATAGAAGAAGTTACGAGTCACTTAAGGTAAGAACTTTCGGTCAAAACTACGACGAGAAAATCTTATCTGATTCAGGTGTGGCGGAAATGGGTGGGTATTCATCTGGTTTCGCGCTTGGAGAGTCGGTGCATTTAACCTCGGGAAGCTATACACTTGCCGATGTTTACGGAGGAGGTCAAGCGAGTCCTTGGACAGGGATGAGCTTGGAAGAGTTGGACACAGCTCAACCAGAGTCAGGCTTTACTGACACAAGTGGAACCACTGAGTTTACTTGGGTGGTTAAGAACACTGTTCCAGGTAACTTAAATGAGATAATTGCTTTCTTAGACGCTTTAGCTCAAACAGACGACGACATCAATGACCATGCGTCCAATGTGACAAACGGTAAAAGAGTTGGAGTTTGGTACGAGTACAACGCTGCTGGTAAAATCTTACCTAAAGTGGGTACAGGCGCTGTTGGAGAAGGGTTATTTTTTGATGCCTTAGCAGGTACAGATAAAAACAGAGTCATCTTTACCGACGACTCAGGCACCACAAGAGAATACCCAGCGTATTCAAATGTGTCTGTTGCTGTAGGCGCAAACGCTGTAGCCGATACCAACGCTTGGTTCCATGCGTTCTTCCTAGACGGCCCTGGTGCAGGCGATGACTTCAATACTTCTGGAGCACTGACAGTTCAAGATGCCGACGGCTCTACGTTGATAAAAGACAATGTTAATACCTCTGGCTTACGCTCTGGCAACAACATAGTCTTCGAGTTTGACTGGGTTGGTGACACTATAGGTGGACCAGGCGGGACTAGCACAAACAAAGATATTGTTTTTGAGTGTGAAGGTGATGGTGGTGTTACACAGGCCAAGACTGTATTCACTTTAACAAGTGCAGCATCAATCACAGCTTCTTGCGTACCTCTAGTAGAGAATAACGTATAAGGCAGTTGTAAATAGGCCTGGGGAAACCCCGGGCCTTCTTTTAAAGGGCTTAAGGTATGTCTCACATATACGTCAGGACAATCAACATAGATATTATTCCACAAGACCCTAACCCTTTCATAACAATGAATTTGGAAAAAGTTGTTACTGACGCGGAAGGGAACCCAATACAAACAATAGGTAACTTCGGAAGAATAGTAAAAAGGTTAAGTGACATAGGGCCTATACCTGTAGGAACCATAGCGGACGACGACTTAGTTGACGCAGGCGAGTTGTTTTACCTGATAGCCGCCCATACTATGATTTGGATACAAGAAGCTTACGGTGGAGAGGTAGGTGACTCGGTGGTGGTGGTTGACTAATGACATTAATTGCAAGTATAGACGGCCCCAGTAGGCGAGTATATCTACACGCAGACACGGTAGGAGCCTCAGTACACCCTATAGACATCTATAAGGAAATGAGGACGCTTAGGCGTACAGATGAGACATTAAGAGGTTACGACCTTTTTATGAAATCCTCAGGTAACGAGTCTAAAGGTAGCGGCAAGTTTACTGAAAGGTATGTAACATTACTGGGCGGCACAAGGGTAGTTCCTTTTGATACCTCAAGTGAGCTGACAATAACAGGCACAATAATCACAGATGAAGGAACAGAGGGGATTGCTTGCTTTGACAGAACCTCGCTGTCTCCAACAACTGTTGTGGATATTAACTATTTCCCACCCCAGGTTGAGGTTATAGAAGTCTCAAGCGGGTCAGGGTTATCTGTAGGCCAAGATAAAAAACTAAGTGAAGTACACGGGCAAGTTGGTAGGCAAATATACGTTGACACCTCTTCAGGGGCAAACGGGAACGGCTACCAACAATCACCTTTTAACAGCTTGTCGGACGCAGTAACAGAAGCAGAGTCCTTAGGAGTGTCCAGCTTAGTGGTGCTCGACGACATTACCCTAACTAAAAACCTTAAAAATTTCTCAATTACAGGTGTGGGTTTGCCAACAATAGACTTAAACGGACAAGACTTAAAAGGTACTAAGTTTTACCAGTGTGGCTTAGAGGGTTTGTTTAGTAACCCCATCATTGCTGAGGAGTGTTTACTCCTTAACAACAGCTACCTTAATGGGTTCTTCCAGAAATGCGCTATGCTGGGAAACAGCTTCTGCATAGACGGTTCAAAAGTTGTGATGGAAGAGTGCATATCTGCCATTGCAGGCCTAGGAAGACCAAGCATAAGCGCGGTAGTTTCTGGCACTTGTGAGCTCAGCATCAGGGGCCAAAAAGGAGGGCTAGATGTTCGAGATTGTAACCAAGCCACCGACGAAATAACTGTAGAGATGCTGCCAGGCTCTGTGTCCTTAGCAACATCTTGTACTGGAGGCTCAATAGTAGTGAGGGGTATAGGTATACTTACTTACACAACACTTGGGTCAAGCTTAACAGACGAAATAGTTCACCCGTTAAACGCTTTAGACTTATCGTCAATAGCAGCAGCCGTATGGGATTACGCAAAAACATCAGCGACGGTAATTGGCTCTATGGGGGAGTTCGTCGGTAATAAGTTATTAACTGTTCAAAAATACTTAGGGTTAAAATAATGTTCGGTACTGAGACGAGATTTAAGTTGATAGAGGCGCACATGCTCGCGTGTGACACAAGAAATGAAGCGAGGATGGCTAAAGACACGGAAATGGTTATGACTATAACCAAGCTAGCAGATGGGTTACAAGTGCAAAGTAGCAGAGCTAAAGAAACGGAAGTGGAGCATTTAGAGGTTATGAAAGATAACAGCCGCACACTTCACGAAATGCTAAAGCAAATAACCGATATAAAAGAAACCGCTTTAGTACAACACCAAGAGAATCAGAAGGCATCTTATGAAACCACTAACGGTATAATGAAACACGTAAGGGACACTTTTGTTACTGGGGAGGAGGCAAAAGCTACAGAGAGATCTATAAAAATGCAGATGTCCTACATGTGGGCTGGTATAGGTTTATGCGTGTCCTCTGTCATCCTCACGGCGGCACTGGGAGGCTGGCTTTACGTTAACGTAGTAGTGCCAACTAGGGCTGTAGAAATGGTTGCTGATATAAGGGATAAGAGATAATGGTTGAATTAATAACGGAGTTTGGTTACCACAAACTCTCAGAACAACAGCGTAAAGACATATGTAACGGGGCGGGGGCTAAAGGGGATTGGAAGAGTGTCTTTATACCCAACACTATTTACGGCTTAGATTGTTTTCAAGTGTTTGGAGTACATGACCACGCTTACCATGTGGGGTTTATGCCAGAGGACAAAGAGAGAGCTGATGTGTCTATGCTGATTAACCTCCTGCGGGTTATCGCAGAAGAGGGTGGATTTTTAAGCCCACTCAGAAGTATGAGGGCGATGAAATATTACATAGCCGTACACCAATGCGGTGATGACGCTTTTTATTTAGAAGAGAAAGGCAATCTACACCTGCACCCAGAGGCTAATAATGACTAAAGTAATAGCACTGAGTATAGCGCACAACCCTACTGCAGCTGGGGCTGACTACCATGGATTCAATGAGCACAACGAATCTGTGGTCTGGACATGGCTTGTAAAAAGCCACTTAGAAGAGTTGGGGTACTCTGTGGTTATTGCTCCTGTTGGAGGGCTTAAACAAAAAGTAGCCTACATAAATAAAATGGTAGCTTGTGTAGCCATAGAAATACATTTCAATGGCAGCAGTAACCCTAGAGTAAACGGGTGCGAGACATTGTATTGCCCTGGCTCAACAAACGGTAAAAGGTTTGCTGACACAGTGCAGACGGCTTATGCTATATTCATGGGTAATAAGAACAGAGGGATAAAAGAAGGCTGGTACAAGATGGAGGTAGGCGGGGTAGCAGACTATTTCTTACGGAAAACAAAGTGCCCAGCGCTTATTTTAGAGCCTGAGTTTATTTCCCAAATACATAATATTACGAGCAAAAGATTCATAGCTAGTAATAAAATAGCAGACGGTATAGCAGAATACGTAGAGGAATTATATGGCTAACTTAACAGTGCTTTACACCACCACAAACGCGATACGCTCTGTGATAGGTGTTGACGACGCAGATATAGAAGATGAGATGATTACGGGGCAGGATATGGAAGCTCAGATGGCTCTCGCTTTAGAGAAGTTCACCCTGACACACGCTTCCGATATTTTCGACCCAACTAAAGCGCCTAGCTTGAAGCTATGGTGCATGTGGTTTGGTGGGCTAAGGTTGGCTGAATCTCCTTTGGCTATAGCCCAAGCCTACGGCACTGGAAAAGATGAGTTTTCTCGTTTCGTTATAGATTGGGAAGCTTTGAGGAAGTTGGCTAAAGAAAAACTAGCTGAGTTACAAGAAGAGATAGTGCCTACCGTCGCAACAGGGTTTTCCCTAATGGGTAAGGCTACACCGGACTACAACCCTATAGAAGGGTCGTAAGGTGAGGCTAATACAGGCCCTTAGGAAATTAGGGAAGTCCACGCTAGTGGGCTTCAATACAACTACATCGCTGTGGGGTAACATAGAAACCAAGGCTTTATTGGAGTCGGATCAAAGATGGATCAGCGAGAGAGTAGGATTTAACGCCCGAAGGGTTCTACTGACAGAACACTCCCTAGACCCCTACAGGGTCATAAAAATATCTAACGACGATATTAAACACATAATCTATTCAGAGCAAAGAGCTATAGGAAGAGGCGCAGCATTTCTATATGACTACACTATACTAGACGAAACAGACGAAGCACAGTCAGTAACTTTCACAATGGCCGACACTGCCTCAGGTATGGGTGGAGATAAAACAGAAACGCTGTCAGATGCTTTTCCTGTGCATATGGTTAGGTACGCCTCCACCTCCTCAGAAGAACAAGACCACGTACAGTTTTCAAGGCTATACGCATTTCTGCCTGGCGACATTACTGTAACTGAAGATCAGGAATTATCCATTGGCCCAGACAGGTATATAATTACAGAGGCAGTGACAGAGTTACTTTGTTTAAGGCTGTCGTTAACTAAAAGGTAATAGTATGTCAGAGCAAAATTTTCCCGTAGCCTTAAAGTCTACGGTAGACAAGATAGGTTACGATTTAGCACAAGCCGAGTCACCGGCGGTAGAGTTTGTAGATTTAGACAACGTGGTTAACACTACAGCTTTACTAAAGACAGATGACACGGCGCTTATCTGGAGCATGGGGTTATTAGTCCCTACGCCAAGGGACCCACTGTACTCTGTGTCTTTTCATATAGGCGCAAGAACTGTAAACGACCCAGCCAACTACGACATCATGCTGTTGGTAGGCAA
>QNFP01000188.1 GCA_003645535.1 Gammaproteobacteria bacterium
CGGCGTGCGACTTCTCCGGCAATATGTCCAAAGACAACAGCATGATAGCCATTGGCAGTGCCAGGCTCAAAAAATGGCCATTGCGCGGCGAGGGTTGCGCACAGACCATCCCAATCATAGATTTCGTCCATCTCGACCCGCTTACGGGGTCCACAAATGCCGGCCTGGTGTGAGAGCAGTTGTGCGACAGTGACATCCTGCTTGCCTGCAGCGGCAAACTCAGGCCAGTAGTCGGCGACTTTGGCGTCGTAGTTGATCAGGCCTTCATCGGCGAGCACACCGACGACAGTCGCGGCCATGCCTTTAGTCGTGGAGTAGGTATTGATCAATGTTCCTGCTTCCCAGGGTTTACTGCGTGCGCCGTCGGCATGACCAGCCCAGATGTCGACCACCATCTCACCTTCGATCGCTAGCGCAAAAGATGCACCGACTTCCTTGCCGTCTTTAAAGTTGGCTGTAAATGCATCCTGCACTTTGCTGAATTCAGGGGCGCAGGTGCCCTGTATTTCGATGTCTCCGCTCATGGTTAAATCTCCGGTTGCTGTTTGTTTTTATGTGTTCTTAATGCGCATCTGCATGATCTCTTTTTTGTTACTTATAATCGCCGATAGCTCTTTACAATACAAACACATAGCAAAACGCCGCTGGGTAGCGGCGTTTTTGGAATGGGTTATGTAGCCTGGGCTGGCTCAATGTTGTAATCGTCCAGGTTGACGGTTCGCGTCAACTTAAAAAAGTCCACATTGCGGTAGGGTGAATTCACCACCACGCGGCCCGCAGAATTGCGGTAATAACTGCTCACGCCGGGGTGGGCCCAGACCATATTTTCGTGGATTTTATTAACTTCACCAATATAGTCGTCATGCACGACTTGCTTGCATTCCACGGAGCCCAATGATTTTTTGCACATGGCGTCAATCATCTGCATGACATACCGCACCTGCATTTCAGCGACAAAAACAAAGCTACCGCCGTGACCGGGCTGCAGGTTGGGACCGTACAGGGTGAAGAAATTAGGGAAGCCTGGAATGGTTGTGCCCAGATAGGCCGAGGCGTTGTCTTCGCCCCAAACATCGCGCAGGTCGACGCCATCACGGCCAACCACATCGTAGGTCGATAAAAATTTCAGCACGTTAAAGCCAGTGGAGACCACCAGGACATCGGCTTCGTACTCGGTGCCGTTTTCGGTGATGACCTTGTTACCTTCGATATGATCGATCGGGTTATCTTCAAGGTTGACCTTAGGATTGCGGAGCATGCGGTACCAGCCATTATCCATCAGCATACGTTTGCCGAAGGGAGGGAAGGTCGGTAGTACTTTGTCCATATACTGGTCGGCGCAATCACCCAGCTCTTTTTTGATATAGCTGGTGAAATAGGCGCGGTGACCATCATTGACAGCATTCAGTGAACGCTCTGGATGCTCCCAGTTTGGATCTTTGTGCAGGGATTCGTAGATGCGGTCATTGAAGGTCCAGCCCAGGCGCATGCGATACCACATGCGGTAGAGGGGCACTTCCTGGAAGAGATAACGTATCGGTTCGGGCACATCGGTGCGGAATTGTTCGAAAGGGGAAGCCCAGTGCGGGCTGCGCTGGAAGATAGTCAGCGATTCCACCTGATTCTGGATTTCCGGGCCGATCTGCATGCAGGTGGCGCCATTGCCGATAATTAATACTTTCTTACCTTCAATGGTTTTGTCTTTGGGCCACTCTGCAGTGTGCCAGCTATCGCCGGTAAAGCAATCCAGGCCAGGGATATCCGGGAAAGCCGGTGGATTAAAGATGCCCGCCGCACTGATGACGATGTTAGCGGTCATGGTTGCTTCGCTGCCATCGGGCTTGCGGATGGCAATTTCCCACAACTGACTGTCGCCGTTGTAAGTGGTGGAGATCACATTGGTATTAAACTGGATGGACTTTTTCAGATCGAACTCTTCAGTGACATGCTGGTAGTAATCATGCAGCTCATCGCGGAGTACAAAATAGGCGCTCCAGTCGTAGGTCGCGAAAGAATAGGAATACAGATGGTTGGGGGTGTCGACACCAGCGCCGGGGTAGCGGTTGTCCTGCCAGACGCCGGCAACATCGGAGCGACGCTCAAGTACGGTGAAAGGCACGCCAGCGGCCTGCAGATTAACGGCGCTAGCAAGACCGGAGACGCCAGCACCGATAACGACCACATTAAAGCCTTCGGGCACATCGATTTTCTCGTCCCACAACATGGGTGTCTGGCCAAGTTGGGCAGCGGTCATTTCGCCATATTCCTGGGGCACGGTTTCGCCCATGGCGACAGTGAGCATTTCTACCAGCTCGTCATTGCTGGGATCCGGCAGGGCGACGGGTTTGCCGGCTTGCCAGGCAGCTATTGCTTCTAAGGCAGCATCGCGAATCTCTTTCTGGATGCTTTCGTCCAGGCCGCCGGTATCGTTATCACCGGTACCACCGGCACGTCGTACTCGATAGGGGTCCTGTAGCCAGCGTTTATCACCCGTGAGCTGCACCAGTACCATTAACAATGTGGGAACGTTGGCGACGGCGACGGCTTCGGCAAGTTTTGTATCTTGAGTCATAAAATCCTCTGTTTAGTCAGCGAGTTAAGTTTATGGGCAACAGTTGGTATATGCATAAATGGAACATGGTGTGTAAAAATGTTGTGTAGAGCATCAAAGCGACGGTTGAGCCGTGTTGTCGAATAGATGCGGAATGCTTTTGTGTCAGAATCTTAGTAACAGGCCCTTTGCTACAGAAGCTTAACTAGCAAAATAATTCGCAATCACTTGCGGCAGGACAAAGACAAAATGCTGCGTAGGGTGTCGTAAGAGTCGGGTAAGATAAAGACAAAGGCAGGCATTGTCAAAAATGGCCGGCAATTTACTGGTGCAACTCGCTTATACAACTGACTGATACAATAGCCAAAATCCATTGCCCAAAATCCATTACCCAGTGATACATGTTTGGCGGCTAGTCATGTTTTATGAATAGCCTTGTTTTATGAGTAGCTCTGTTTTACGAGTAGTTTATGGTCCAGTTACTAAAAAATACTATTTCTCTTATTCACGACTCGCCAAAGCGCGGGGTGTTTGCTATCACCGGTGGTGGCAGCGAAGCGCTGTCACGCTTATTGGCCGTACCCGGCGCCTCTCGCACCGTCCTTGAAGCCATCGTGCCCTACCACAGCGAGTCATTGGCCCAGTTTCTTGGTGGCCAGCCAGATCAGGCGTGTAGTGACAAAACTGCTCGGGCTATGGCCATGGCAGCTTTCCAGCGCGCCATGGCGCTGGATCCCGAAGCTGACCATCAGGTATTGCTGGGTCTTGGTGTCACCTCAGCCCTGAGCACAGACCGTCAGCGGCGAGGCGACAATAAGGTGTTTGTCTGTATCCAGACCCTGGGAGCGACAGTAGAGGCAAGCCTGGTTTTAGTTGCCCAGCGTAGTCGCAAAGAAGAAGAGAGCCTGGTGGCGACCCTGATTATTGATTTGCTCGCCGAGGTCTGTGGTTTACCCATTGATCTGGCCTTTCCCGAGGAGCCTGATATTTTTCACCGGCGGGAAACGGTAGCCAGACAGGCCTGGCAAGACCTCCTCAATGGTGAAAGCAATAGTAGCCATGATCCCGGCGCAGCGCCTCAGGTATTGTTTCCGGGAGCATTCAATCCCCTGCATGATGGTCATCGCACCATGATCAGACTCGCAGAAACTCTTCTTGAAAAACCCGTGACGCTGGAAATATCCGTATTTAATGTGGATAAGCCACCCCTGGATTATTTTGATCTTGCCCATCGCGAAGCGGCGGTCGGCGAGCAATGCCCACTTATATTCACCCACGCACCGACCTTTGTAGAGAAGTCAGCTATTTTCCCCGGCGTGACCTTTGTGGTGGGGGTTGATACCGTCAAGCGCATCGCCCAGTCGCGCTATTACAATGGCAGCATGACGGAATGTCTTGAGGCTATATCGACTATTCGTGATCATGGCAATCAATTCCTGGTATTCGGCAGGCAGCACGGTGACGATTTTGAAAGCCTTGATGATCTGGATCTGCCAGAGGTGCTGCGCAGTATTTGTCACGGTGTGGAGGAGGAAATGTTTCGCCACGATATTTCTTCTAGCCAGTTGCGGGCGAAAAATGCGGGTGATTAGCATGTACTGGGTGACGACCTGGTTCGGCAGGGCTAGCCTTTACAGATAGTGCTTTAACGGCTTGAACCACTACGCCGCTTATGCTCTACTCGATCGCCTTTTTAGGCGGTATCCGGTGTCTCAAATTTTTTTAAAAACTAGTTAACGAGGTAAAAAAACATGTCAGAACAATATGATGCTATCGTCATTGGGGCCGGTGTCACCGGCCTTTATCAACTTTATAAACTGCGTGAGGAAGGTTTTTCAGTCAAAGCTTACGAGACTGGTACTGGCGTGGGTGGCACCTGGTACTGGAATAATTATCCCGGATGTCGTTTTGACTCCGAGAGTGAAACCTATGGTTACTCCTGGTCAGAAGAGGTGTTGAAAGAATGGGATTGGACTGAGCATTTCTCGCCGCAACCAGAAACTGAAAAATACCTTAATTTTGTCGCCGATAAATTCGACCTGCGTAAAGATATTCAGTTTGAGAGCAAGGTAACTACCGCCACCTGGGACGAAGCAGGTCAAAAGTGGGATATCGAACTGGAGGATGGCAGCAAGGCCAGTGCCACCTTCCTGATTTCGGCAACCGGTCCGCTGTCCTCATTCCAGTTGCCAAAAATTCCCGGCGTCGAGAGCTTCAAAGGTGAATGGACACACACGGCTCGCTACCCGAAAGAAGGTCTGGCCAATAATAACGACTTTAGTGGCAAGCGCGTCGGTGTTATCGGCACCGGCGCCACCGGCGTACAGTTTATTCAGGAAGCCGCTAAAACTGCGGAGCAGCTTTATGTGTTTCAGCTGGCCCCCGAGTGGTGTGCGCCCTTGAAGAATAGCCCCATCGAAAAAGAAGAAATGGAGAAAATCAGGGCCAATTACCCGCAAATGTTTAAAGAGTGTATAGATTCATTTGGCGGCTTTCAGCACAAATTTGATGAGCGCTCTATTTACGACGTGACAGACGAAGAACGTGAGGCGCTGTTCGAAGAGTTGTACGACAAGCCAGGCTTTGGCATCTGGTTGGGCAACTTTGCCGAGATCATGAACAAGATGGATGCCAATGACCTGATCAGTGATTTTATCGCCAGGAAAATTCGCAAGCGCGTCAATGATCCTAAAATCGCTGAACAGCTGATACCCAAAAATCATGGTTTTGGCATGCGCCGCGTACCCCTCGAAACAAAGTATTTTGAGTGCTACAACCAGGATAACGTCAACCTGGTCAGCCTGCCAGATACGCCCATTGAGGAGATCACCCCCACAGGTGTTAAATGTAGCGATAAAGAATATGAACTCGATATTCTTGTTTACGCCACCGGTTTTGAAGGTGTCATGGGGGCGTTAAACCGTATTGATATCTCTGGCAAAGATGGCCAGAAGCTGAAGGATAAATGGGCCGATGGCCCGCGTACCATGCTGGGCATGCAGATAGTTGGGTTCCCGAATCTGTTTACATTGGTTGGTCCACACAATGGTGCTACTTTTTGTAACATCCCGCGATGCGCCGAGCAGAATGTCGAATGGGCAACCGACTTATTTTCCTATATGCGTGATAAAAATCTCAAGCAGGTTGAACCGACCCTGGAAGCAGAGGACGCCTGGACGGCCCATGTTGATGAAACGGCCACCCACACATTGTTTCCAAAAGCGGATTCATGGTTTATGGGTATCAACGTCAACAATCCCAGTAAAAAGCGCACCTTTATGCTCTATGCCGGTGGCCAGCAGAATTACCGGGCCAGGTGTGACGAGATTGCTGAGAAAGGCTATGAGGGTTTTGTGATTAAGTAAATCTCAGATAACCCTCAAAACTTAGATCGAAAACGGTTTGTTATTTGATCAGTGTTTTAAGCCTGTTACGCATATGCGCGTAAAGCTAAGCAGGATAAAAGGGAGCTGCCTTTGGGTGGCTCTTTTTTTATGGTTATTTGATTATTGGTGGATTTAGGGATGCTTCGATTCTAGACCTGACCCTCATGGTTCGACCCTCATGGTTCGTGATAAAGGCCACCTGCAAATTCTATTCGTACGGGTCTGGTCATTGCTGTAGTTTAGATCAG
>QNFP01000189.1 GCA_003645535.1 Gammaproteobacteria bacterium
ACATATTATTGGGTTGGGGCATTCGCGGGGTACGGCGCGGGTGCGTGGAATGTGCATGAAATTAGCAGGCATGGCAAATAAACGGAGAGCTTAAAGAATAATGTTAACAACATCAAACATACTATCAGGCTTGGGTGTCAATCACGCTGTATTCAAAGAGTTCACAAACGAGATAGGCATATTGACTACGGCACGGGCAAAGCCGAAGATGCTCACACCTGGACTTGCAGGTGCGAATCTTGGACTCTACAACGAGCAATGGGCTAACCACACGGCTACAGGTTCAGGCGCGGCGACATATTACGCAAGACTTGTGCCTGTATACGGCAGAGTGAGTGACCCTGATGGCAACCCGTTGAGGGGTACGCCTAACACGGTGAACACGACCAAGGCTGTGACGTTCGACTTTGACCCGTTTCCTGACGGCTATTCATGCACGGGCTATGAGGTGTGGGCTGGCACGGTTTCTGGGGCAGATACAGACTTGCATTATCAGGGGTTGTTGGATGGGCGTTTCAACACGCATGTAGTCATAGGCACGACATGGAGTTACGATGACTCAAGCGCGGGATTGTCGCCCAACGACAACGAGATACCCGCATTTGTAGACCAATGTGAAGTGTATCAGGCTGAAGGTGACGCTACGAGCAAGGTGTTCTTGGGTGGCGGGAAGAAGTACGAGACGGGCTATGCGAAGGTGAGTCAGGTGGATGTTGAGCCTGTTGTTACGGGTGGAAGTGGGGCGGAAGATGACTACCTTATATGGGATACTGTTTCCGACGGGTCGTATAGAGTAAGGATTGACAACGAATGGTTTGAGATTGTGTCTCAAGATTTCCTGGGTGTTGCAAGCATGGCGGCTGTGGCTGCTATACTTCAGGTAGGGTTCAGGCAGGCGCAATCGCCTAAACTGATTAGCGGTGATTCCCCTGAAACGACTATAGCGACATGGACGGCTATTGATGACGGTTCTTTTAATGTTGTCACAGATGGTGTGAGTTACGATTTCGACTCAATAGACCTTTCTGGTGATTCTAGTATGTCTGATATAGCATCTACTATTCAAACAAAGATGCAGTTGCAGTTGCCGCAGGTTACGTGTCGATGGGATTCTATAGCGGAACGATTCATCATAAGCAATGCGTCTACTACGGGTTCTGACCAAGTTGTGAATGGCGACTTTTCGGCAGATACAGACTGGACTAAGGATGCGGAATGGACTATAGCAGGTGGTAAGGCTAATGTTGTTAATAATGGTTCCGATGATATACTGAATGGTGATTTTGCTTCTGATACTGATTGGGTTAAAGGTGCGTATTGGACTATCACAGGCGGTCAAGCAAGGGTTCAGTATATAATAAATACAACGCCTAATTATTTATCGCAAAGCAATTTAACGATAGGAAAACAGTATTCTTTGTCTATCTCTTGTTATTTGCAACCGGCAGGTTCAGAGGAAAGGTATCTTCATGTCGAGGGTTGCACGACAAAGATATGGACAGTCCCTAATAGTTCTTGGCAAACCTTGACTCTTAGATTCACCGCTACAAGTACAGAGATAAAAATAAGAACGCAATCGGCGAACAGTAGACAAATAGACAGCGGGTATGACTACGTAGACAATGTGACTTGTCGCGAAATGACGAGTGCTGAAATGTATCAAACGAAGGCGGCTGGTGACTGGAATAATGAGGTTTGGGCTGTGCAGTATGACCTTTCTAGTATGGGAACAGGAGAGCGGCTTAGAGTTGAAATACGTGATGGGGCAGGCAATATTGCAGGTTATGGTCAATATCGTTCTGCCGATGGGAGTTATACCGAAACAATATCAGTGCCTTCTGACAATACTTACAACAGATTATATCTAGTAGATTATTCTACATCTAACAGCTCTTATAGTGTTGATAATGTGGAAATGAAAACTCAGTCCGGAGTGTCTAATCTTTCTTATCTGTCACGCCACAGCGAAGCATACGGCACAGACATATCAGAACTAATGGCATGTCGGGGCACGAGTGCCGACGTAGTCCTGAACAGAAAAGGCAAGACAGCCTCATTGGACACGGTAGAATGGGACACAGACCACTTCATATTCACAAGACACCCGATAAGCGTGTTATCAGATCCAAGCGCAGGTGGAACGTACATAGGTGACGGAAGTTGGATGAACGGAGAAACAGGTACAGGCGTAGTAGACGGTAACGACCTGATATGCGGTGCGGCTGGTGACACTACCCCTGCCAATTGGGCGGCAATATCAGACGGTGAAATAACGATGGCTCTCTACGGAACAGTCTGCAGTATCACCTCAATTGACTTCACAGGTAACGGAACGATGGACGCTGTGGCAGCAACGCTTCAAGCGGCATTAAGAGCAGAGACGGGGAATACTGAAACCGTGACATACGATAGCACGGCTACCCGCTTTGAAATATCGCTGGACACTGATGCTGATATTTACCGCCTGTCACTACTTGAGACAGCCACAGCCGACGTGGGCACAGACATATCCGTGCCGGCGTATCTTGACATGAGCGCGGCGTCTTCAGGCGCAGTTTACACGGCGGGACAAACGGCATTAAGATCCTTGGTCGGCATAGGTGTTGCGTGGGGCGATTGGATTAAGGGTATGCGGTTCAGGCTTCAAAGTGAAGGCAGATGGTGGCTCATAGCCAAGTACAAGGAATCAAATCATGTTGTCTTGGACTCCGATTATGAGGGTAATGCCGTAGACGGCTATCAGGACTACGTCATAGAGCCGTATGACGCGCAACTCTACGTGTCGAACATAGGCAACCCGTTTAGGTATGACACGGGCGACATTGTGCGCCTTACCACGGCAGACAGCGACAATATCACGTCCATCAACAGGGTTGGGCACAGCATAGGTGTGTTTATGAGGCACCACACATGGCTATTCAACTCCACTGATACGACTATACCAAACCTCATATCAAACAAGATAGGTGCATATAATTCGGCTTCTGTCATTGACTACAAAACAGGCGTCGCAATGTTCACGGGAGAAGATTTTGTTCAGGTGATGGGTGGCAGGATAACAAGTCTTGACCCTGAAGGACGTGTGCAGGAGATCATTGGCAGGTTCTCTGATGATGCACCAGAACCACATGGAGAGTATATCACCACAGACGAGAGCAATCTTCTGGTATGGTACATGGGGTTAGACTATTCCACTGTTATCAATACAGCCGTCGTCTACGACCCAAGGCGCGGCAACTGGTGGCTGTACAATGCCAAGGATGCCAAGTGTTCCGCTATCATAAGAGACTCAAGGGACGATACACATCTTGTTACCGGATCCACTTATGATGAAGCGCACGGTATTGAAGCCTTTACGTACATCCATGGTGAACAGTACAAGAACGATGGTGCAGGTGGTTCAGTGGTGCAGGGATTGATAACTACAGGCGGGATAAGCGCAACTACCGAAACGGCGGGATACCTGACTTGCGATACAGCAGGGTCGGCTACCATAGGCGACTGGAACGCTATAACGGATGGGTATTTCTCTATCACTATAGACGGTGTTGACATGGACTGTGGGCCTTGTGACTTCACTACCGACTCTGATATGGATGACGTTGCAACAAGGTTACAGGCGGCGATATTCGCGCAGGGCGATGAGTACGCTACAGTGGTATGGGACACAGACCATTTCCTCATAACAAGTGGGACAATTACCAATGTGAGTGATGTGCTGTACTTACGACCGTATTACCCTTCCGTGTCCACTACGAATATAAGCGGTGAATCATGGATGAATGGGGAGAGCGGAAAGGGCGTAGAAACTAAGTCAGTGTCTACAATCACCTTCACGCTGGAAGACATGGAGAATGGCGCCCCCGCAATACTGGCAACGGACAACGACGGGGAGGCAGGGTGTTTCCTCTATGTGTGTGATACAGACCTGAGATATGGGCAGTATCTCAAGGTGGTATCGAACACGGCTGATACTGTTACCGTGACACCTGTTCCGTCTGTCACGCCTGTAGCAGGCTGGTATTGGTACATGGGCGGTATAGTACCGAGTATTACTAAGTGGTTCGATTTTGGTAGTCCACAGCACAAAAATAAGATATTCGGGGTTTCTATCGCAGTTGATCCGAATGACAACGATAGCGGCAATAGACTTGCTCTACACGGTATGCAAAATCTTGAAACAACTATCAGGACAACAAGGGTGATTCCTATAGGCGGGAACGCTGATACGGTGAATGCGTTCCATCTGAAAGATCAATTCGCTACTCAACAGGGACTAAAGTTGTTGCGGCCCAACTCTGAACATGGTATTAAGTTAAGGAGCATGACAATTACTCATGCACCAGCGAGGTAGGAAGATATGGCAAACAATCCATTAAGACTTGGAGAGGTTTATCAGATGAGCAACCCTGATGACCAGCCTCCTATTGACGAGATGAAAGACAGGATAGAGAGAGCGTTTCAGTATTTACAGGATCAGATAACAACATTAGAGGCAAGAGTAACAGCAAACGGAGGATAATACATTATGGCTACACAACCATTTTTCTTAAACGAGTCGGCAGGACAAGGCATTGTCAGTAAACCACCAGGCTTTCACTTTGACTTAAACGCTGATAGAGACGTGCCGCAGGTAGGTGACTATGGTGCTATAGGGAACAGGAACAAGCTAGAGGCGGCCTATGGCGAGATAGATGGCGTGTACAATGAGTTGGTGAAGCAGGGCAAACGGTCTCAAGCCTTTGCGTTGAGAGATGCTGCTGATAAGTTCAGGCGTACAGGCGCCAAGTACGGAGTCAACAGCTTCAGGCGCGTCAGGGCGTTGAAAGACTTGGAGGGTTCGCTGAATATAGCATCACAGGGGCAACAGGCTAAGTTGATGCAACAGAAGCTATCGGACTTGCGCGGAACTATCGGGCAGATGAGTCAAATGAGTAACACTGCTTTTTCACAAGGTATGCAGAGAGCCGACTTCAGGGAGCGTAAACTTGAGAGCTTGAGACGTTCTGTTAATGCTAGTAATGCTATGAAGATGCGCAGCAGTCAGTCTAAGCGACAAAGTAGATCCGCTACACGTAGAAACCCTATTACGCCACAACTCAATCAAGTAGACGAACAGTTGCGACTGAAAAGAGGCTTGCAAGGCATGGAGGATTCGCGACTGAATAACCTTGCGAAGAAACGGGCTGAGTATTACAGGAATGAAGATAACAAGAAAATGCGGTCTGGCATTATGGATACAAGCTGGCGACCGGAAGACCCAATGGCTCTGGCAAAGCAAGATGTTTATAAGTTGTGGAGTACGCCTTCCGGTGTCGGAGATCCTTACGGCACGAGAACAGGGCCATTGTCACGCATGTCAGGAACCTTCAAGGTCGGCGGCAATCCTGTGATGCCGCAACGGGGTAATCCTATCATGGGGGGCGGGAATGATTCCGCAACGCGAATAAGCAATAGACGAAGTACAGGCGGCAGTAGGAATCCGATAACTGGCGGTGTTCCGCAGGGAAGACAGGCTCTACTCAACAGAGATACCATATCAAGGAACTTTACGCCTCTGAGTGGTGGACGCGGGTACGGATTGGTTGACGATGATACATTTGGCGGTGTTTTTACAGACCCGATTACAGGCAAAAGGTCAATAAGGGCGCAAAGTCGCAGAAGTCTCCAGCAGGAAATGGATAGAAAAAACCCTAAAAAATGATTAAAGGAGCTATGATATGCCTTCACTTCAAGAGTTGATTGATTCAGGGGATGTTCCTATGGTGGGTAATCCCGTCACGCAACAGCCGCAACGGCAACAGCAAGAACCGGAAGACCCTACGGCGTTCTTTCAAAGTGGTCCAGGTGGTGCAACTAACGACCCTATGTACAGAGAAGACCGTAAAGCGTGGTACAAAGACTTCACGAAGGGTTATTACGAGCAAGGGTTCAATAACGTGAATGACTATGTAGAGTTCGTAAAGAGCCTTGGCACTGATGATAATATCGACGGATATGTAAAGCAACAGGCGTTAAAACACATGCCACCGAAGATTAAGCGGGAATACGCGCAGTTGCAGGAACAGAAGAAGATTGAAGCTGAAGAGTTGAAGAGAAAAAAGAAACTCGATGAGTGGAATGCCGACCCTAATAATCCTCAGATGAAAAT
>QNFP01000190.1 GCA_003645535.1 Gammaproteobacteria bacterium
AAACTCAATGAACTGGGTGAGGCCCTGACGCGCTTCAAAAGCAGTGGCAAACCGGTTATAGCAACAGGCAGTAATTTTTCTCAGGAACAATATTATTTAGCCAGCTTTGCCGATGAGATTCACCTCAACCCCATGGGCATGGTCTTACTCAGTGGCTACGGTGCCTACCAGCCCTATTTTAGGGAAGCATTTGACAAACTCGGCATTAATTTCCACGTCTTCCGAGTGGGTGATTACAAAGATGCTATCGAACCATTTACCCGCAACGATATGTCCGATGCATCGAGACAACAAACACAATCGTGGCTTGGCGACCTGTGGCAGGCTTACACCTCCCAGGTTGAAAGCAACCGCAAATTATCTCCTGGCGCGCTAAACAACTATATAAGCCATATGGACGACAATCTCGAGCGGGTCGGTGGCAATGTCGCCAAACTGGCTCACCAGCACTCCCTGGTTGACCATATCTCTACCCGCCCCGCTTTGCTCAAACACCTGCAATCTCTTGCTGGCACTAACCCCGAAAAGGAAAACGAATACCTCCATGTTGATTATCAGGAATACCTGTTTCACCAGCAACTGACACTCAAATCCGACAAGAACAACGGCAAGGTGGGACTGATTATAGCCAAAGGAACAATTTACGATGGTGAGCAACCAGAGGGCGAGATTGGTAGTTTGACGCTGAGCAAGCTACTCCAGCAGGCACGTGATGATAAACAACTCGATGCCCTTGTCATTCGCGTGGACAGTCCAGGCGGAAGTGCCTTTGCCTCAGATGTTATTCGTCATGAAATCGAACTAACCAGCCAGTCGGGCATGCCTGTTGTCATCTCTATGGGCTCACTGGCTGCCTCGGGCGGCTACTGGATTTCCGCAAACGCCGATCAGATATGGGCTGCGCCAACGACCATAACTGGCTCTATCGGAGTTTTTGGTTTAATCCCCACGTTTGAAAAGACCCTTGCATCGTTGGGCATCAACAATGACGGCGTGGGCACTTCACCGCTGGCTGATATTTACCGGCTCGACCGACCGATGAGTGAACAGGCCAAACGTATTATCCAGCTCAATGTAGAAAATATTTACCAGCAGTTTTTAGACCTCGTCGCCAGCGGCCGCGATATTTCTGCCACGCAGGTTCACAGCATTGCCCAGGGTCGAGTATGGACCGGCGCCCAGGCAAAAGAGTTAGGTCTGGTGGATGAACTGGGCAGTCTAAAAGACGCTCTTGATGCAGCTGCCAGCCTCGCCGGTCTGGAGCATTACGACACCAGGCCTATAGAGCGTCAGTTAAATTTTCAGGAGCATTTATTTAAGCAACTCACTCAGAGAGCAGAGCAGCTACAATTACGGCTTAATATCGGGCGGCACCATCAAGTCACCCTTGAAAGTGCTGTAAAACAGCAATTGGGTATGATCGCGCAAAAGATTGGCCTGCTCAGCACTGCCAATGATCAGGCTGGTGTTTATCTCGAATGTCTGGAATGCCGTCTGTTTTAGAGATGATTTGTTAAGGTCCTTTACTGTAGGGGAATGTTTAGGGGAATGTTTAGGGGAATAGTTAGGGGAATGTTAAGGGCAAGTTTTTGCTGGCAGGTGGCTGCTATTACCAGCCAAATACTTTCTTAATAAACGGAACAGTCAGCTTGCGCTGATGAATCAGGCTGCTGCGATCCAGCTCCCGTAGCCTCTCAATCAAACTATCAAGTTGTCTCGGTGCGCGATTAAGCAGCAGTCCCGCCGCCTCGTCACTCAATTGCAAACCGAGACAGTCCGCTCTGAATTGCAATATGCAGATTTTGTCGGCATCAATATAAGTGTCCATCTGAAAGACCGTCGCTGTACTTAACCTCGATTGCAAATCCGCTAAACCCAGCGCCAATCGCACCGGTGGCACATCGGCCGATACCAGTAAACAAGTGCCACTATCTCGGCTACGATTAAAAAAATGGAATAACGCTTCCAGCCAGTTTTGCTGATCGGCAATAAGGTTTACTTCATCGATGCATACCAGATCGACATTTTCCAGCCCGGCCATGACCTGCTCAGGAGGCAAGCTATGCAGATCAGCCAGTGGCAAATACTGTACTTTCCTGTTGTTGCTCGCCCAGTGATGGCAAGCGGCCTGTAGTAAATGGCTACGACCGCTACCCTCTACGCCCCACAGATAAACGAAACGTTCCTGCTCAGCACTGAACTGTTGGTGAATAAAGTCGACGATTTGCTGCCTGGATCCTGGCAGGGCCAGGAAATTATCAAACCGACAGTCGTCTCGCAGGGACAATGCGAGACCCATCTGTCCAGTCACCAGGCGCCGACTCGCCATTCAAATTGAAACACCAGGGCTTCCCCGCTACCAATCCCCGCACTGCCGCCCACCGCCGCCACCCGCGTAAACCGGCTACTATTATCCAGTGCCCTCACTAATACCTGAGGATCCCCCTCCGTAACCACATCCAGGTATAGAAGATCTTTGACAACCTGCGTGACCTGAGTAGACACCACCACTTCGTGGCCGCCGAGTATGCTTGTTACGGCGCTGAAATCCGCATAGCTATCAACATTACTTATCAACAAATGGATTTCGTCACCAAGCTGGCCAGCCTGATAGGTCAATGCCCTGGAAAACTGGTCGATGGCCGGATCAACGCTGTCATCAATGAGTTGCTGCAACGATCCCGCAGACACACTACCGCGAAGTAGCTCTGTACCGCCGCCCAGAAACCATGTTCCTTGATATTGACTATTTTGTGTTTCGGCGACCAGCAATACCAGCCAGGAATCAATTCCGTAGCGCCGGGTCGCTTCTGCCAGTTTTTCCTCGACAGCTTCCCCTGCCTGTTGCGCTGTCAATGACATCTGATCCTGCAAATCATAGAGCGGGACTTTGAAAGGAACACCACGCCGCTTTAAAGCATTCTCTACACCAGCCGGCAGCACACTTTTGTCAAAGGGCTCAATAAACTGGTAGCCATTCGCCGTGCGGGTCACCAGCCAGATCATTAGCGCAGGACGATCCGCAGGCCAAATAGGTAAAGAAAGCTGACGAAGCATGCGCTCCAGAGGCTGGGCAGAAAAACTCACCGCCAGGTTAAGTGTCGATGGAAGAGTAGAAGAAGATGACAAAGATGGATCAGCAGCTCTGTCAGCATAACTGTACTCGACCACATACTCCTGGGCTCGACTCAAAACCGCACGCACGTCGGGATCAGCTAATACTGCTCTCGTCCCTGTTAACCTGACAAATACATCACCCAGGCCTTCTTTTATCGCCTGGCCGCGCAATTTTTCACTTTGATCTGCCACTGGGACACTCGCTGAATACAGCCCGCCGACCACTTCGGCTTTGGCATTGCCAGACAATGCAGTTATCCCTAACCCTGCCCCCACCACTATCATTATTTTCAATAGCGGTGCCATTTTTCGAAATATGCTTTTCATCATAGGTGGATTGTATCAGCAGTCTTTAACAACTATGCATACCGGAACTGATTTTCCTGCCCAGTCGGGCTAAAATGCCTGCTTTTTCTGGACAGCCTAATGACCAATTCTCAACCCCCCGGCATTACTTACAAAGACGCCGGCGTCGACATCGAAGCCGGCAACGCACTCGTTGATCGTATAAAGCATGTCGCCAGAAAAACACGGCGCCCGGAAGTCATGGGTGGTCTGGGTGGCTTTGGTGCTCTGTGTAAGATACCTGCAGGCTACAGGGAACCGTTGCTGGTCTCAGGGACCGATGGCGTAGGCACCAAATTACGTCTGGCCATCGACCTGCAACAACATGATTCAGTGGGTATCGACCTGGTCGCCATGTGCGTTAATGACCTGGTAGTGTGTGGAGCTGAACCGCTGTTTTTTCTTGATTATTACGCTACAGGCAAGCTGGATATAGATATTGCTACCACCGTAGTAGAGGGTATTGGAAGAGGTTGCGAGCTGGCAGGCTGCGCCCTGGTCGGCGGCGAGACTGCGGAAATGCCGGGTATGTATGAAGGTGCCGATTACGACCTGGCCGGATTTTGTGTTGGCGTCGTCGAGAGCGACGAACTGATAGATGGCAGCAAAGTCGCCAGCGGTGATGTCTTAATCGGCCTGGCCTCTAGCGGCCCCCATTCCAATGGCTTTTCCCTGATTCGAAAAATCCTTACCGTCACCGGCACTGACCCATTATCAACTACTATCGACGATCAACTGCTGGCGGATTCTTTACTGATGCCAACGCGTATTTACGTGCAGTCTCTACGCCAGTTAATCAAAACAACCACGGTTCACGCCCTGGCCCATATTACCGGCGGCGGCTTGCTGGAGAATATACCCCGGGTCCTCCCTAAGAACAGTAAAGCGATCATCGATACCACTAGCTGGCAGATGCCGGCGGTGTTCGAGTGGCTACAAAAAGGCGGCAATATCGACCGTAACGAAATGTACAAAACTTTTAATTGCGGCATCGGCATGGTGCTATGCGTACCGGCCACAGAAGCCGACAATGCCCTCGCCCAGCTGGCCAGTAGCGGAGAAACTGCTACCATCATCGGCGCTATAGAGAACGCTGACGGCCTTGGCGATAGTGATGGCGACAGTGATGGCGATAATGAACCAGGAATTGAACTAATTGGTTAAGCGAGCCCGGCAAGCAGCACGGACACTATCGGCAACCACCACCAACTGACGCATTAAGGAGTCCTAAATTAAACTGCAGTTAGTAACAAGAGAAGGTAGTCATATGGCCCTGCGCCTGATCTGCCTCTGCTTTGCCAATCTGCTGGTGTACCCCGCCATGGCGGAATCCGACGCCACTCCGCAGAGCTACCAGGCGACTTATACCGCCAAATATAGCGGTATGCCGGTAACGGCTACACGGGTACTAAAGAAAACCGAGCAGGGCTACCGCATTATATCGTCTGTAAAAGGTATGCTCGGCGATATTATGGAACAGGAGGATTTTCATATTGATGAGCGCGGGCATATCCTCACCGATCACTATCTTTCCGAAAAAGCTTTTTTTGGTAGTGCGCGCAGCGAAGAACTGGTTGTCGATCATCAGGCTAAGAAGGCTACTTATACTTCTACGCGCAAGAATAAACACCGGGAACTTCCTCTATCTACAGGCTATCTGGGCCCGCTAAGCTACCAGCTACAATTACGCAATGATTTAAAAGCATCCCTGCCCCAGCATGATGATCCGGCTTTTTCTGAACAGATATCCTCCTACCAGGTACCGCTGTACAAAGTTATGTCCCGCGGCCGGATTAAGGACTACCAGTTCGAAATCCTGGGAGAAGAAACTATCGACGCAGGTATTGGTCAGATAAGAACGCTAAAACTACAGCGCGTAAGAAAGGATAACAAACGTCAAACGGCGATCTGGGTTGCACCGGCATGGGGTTTCCTGATTGTGAAAATCGTGCAACAGGAGAAAGGTGGCAAGCACTACGAAATCCTGGTGGAGACAGCCACTATTGATGGCGAGGCCGTGTCGCTACCTTAACTGTCGTGAACGGGCCCTAAGCTTATAGATAGGAAAGGACAATGGATGTATCTGATCAGGATCGTATAACACCCGCCAGACCACAAAGTCGCTGGCGCCGGCCCGCTCTGTTGGCACTGGCCATTTTACTACTCGCAACTGGCTATTACATATACCAACAATCGTTTCCTGATGCCGTGGAGCCGCCGGCTTCGACAGAATCACCGATTTCAGTGGACCTACCACCCATCGTCCCTGCCCAGCCAAAAGCTGCGGATATACCTCAACAGACTGTCCAGCAGCAAGAGCAAGAACCATCATTACCTTCTCTGGCAGACAGTGATGATTTTCTTCGTCTACACTGGCAGGACCTCGGTTTGCCGGACGACACCCAGGCCTGGTCACAGGGAGATTTTTTACTCCAGCGCGCGACAACCTTTATTGACGGCCTCGCCCAAGGCGCAGTGCTGCGCAAGTTCACGCCGCTGGACAAGTCACCTTTCCTGCAACCAAAGCCGCCCTTTAAGATTATCAAAAATAACGGTGAAATCTGGCTCGATGAGACAAATTTTGATCGTTATAAACCAGCTATTACGTTCCTGGTCTCTATGCAGCCCGAACATCTGGCGCAGTTGTTTCACTGGCTGCGGC
>QNFP01000191.1 GCA_003645535.1 Gammaproteobacteria bacterium
GGGCACGCTGGCGCTTTGCCTACATGGATGTAGGTAAGAGGCGTGAGCATATGACCATGGATGGTCTGTAGTAGAGTAATGCAAGGAGCAATTACCGAGGAGCGGAAGCTTTGCCCAACCTACCAAAATGAATAACCCGTCAATACTACAACATTGATGGACTACTAGTATGGGCAATAGGGACTGCCATCGGGACCATAGGGGCACGGATAGCCATCGTATGCATAATAACTGGATGCCGCGCCGACAGCGGCACCATAAACCGCAGCCCGTGCAAGAGGGTGGTAGTAGCCGACGTGTGGATGATAATGGTAACCGCGATATCCACCCGCGTGCGCGTGAAAGCCTCCGCCGCGGAAACCACCACCGTGAAAGCCTCCACCATGGAATCCACCCGCGTGAAAGCCTCCGGCGTGGAAACCACCACCGTGAAAGCCACCGAACCCGCCTCGAGCATGTGCGAGATTGGATGCAACAAAAAACATCAGTATGAACGATGACAGGCAAAAAAATCGTTTAATCATAGTATAAGCTCCTAGAGTCGAAATTAGTTGTAGAGACGCCTTACCTTCCCCGCCACATTCGGCTGTGGTTTTCCATCAAAGGTTTGGTCGACGATTTGCCAGGTGTAAGTATGGGCGTTGTCACGAGTGAAGATTTCGGTTTCGGTTGCCGTTTTTCCGGTGCGCAGGGTCTCGGTACTCTTCACCTCCCATTGATCGCCCTTCTTACTCCATTCACCTACGGTAATGCTCCCGTTGGAGTCAAATGTCCAGGAACGGATTGATTTAGTTGGGGCGTACCATGCGATATGCTGCATCCCGGTGGTTACAATCTGATTGTCAAGCGTTGCCGTGAACTTTCGGACAAGAAAATTCCGGTTCGCCGACCAGTGACACATAATATGAATGACCAGAGCACTACTTTTACTCGTCTTGTCCGTCGGCACTTCTTCATCGACCCAGTTGCCAATCAGCCACGCAAGCTCTTTCATTTGTTGGTAATTCGACGGCGGTGGAGGAGAAGCCTCGTGAACGCTATGCAACAGCCATTTGCCATCCTGTTTGACATGGGTCGCGGTATATTGACTACCGACAGGTGCCGTTGTATCAGGTGCTATGGTCTGTGTGATCCCTGTTTCAACTGCAAGGTTCGGTTGTGGAAAGTCAATCGCCTGGATGTTGATCTCGATCTTGGCACCTTGGTGTTGAGCGAAAAACTTTTCAAAGGCTTTTGTGATGCTTTCACGTCCACGCAATAGAAAACCTGTCTGGTCAATATTTTCGCCATTTTCTGCGTACAGCGCGGCGAGCGCCTGGGCATCGCCTCGGTTGAACGCTTCGCGATACAACGTTGCGGTCGAGCGGATAGCTTGTTCATCTTGCGTGTTGTTTGTCTCCTGAGCCATTAGCTTCATTGGGACGCTGAAGAGCAACCCGCTTAATACGACCATGAATAATCTTTTTAGCATTTAAATTTACTCCTGTTACATTATTACATTCCGACTCACTGCCCCCAACTGCCACCGAATCTCATCGACAATCTATTGACTAAGTGTTTTCAGCAGTCGGCTTTGTGCTACGACATAGGCGGGATAGTTGACGCCAGTCGCCTTTTCCTCAAACAGCAATTTTTTGGCAACAACCGTTGTTTCTTTGCCTCGAATAAACGTGACTGCGGAACCTTTCCCCTCATCCTTTTCTGCACCCAAAACCAGAAATAATGCTTCTATCTTTCTCCACTCTATATTACCGTTAACTAGATCAGAGTAGGTCAACTGAAGGGTTTTTGGCTATTCTGGCAGAGGTATCCCTGGATGAAAAGTGTTTTCTACTGAACTTGTTGAGTATCGCTACAGTATTTAATGGACGTTTATCCCGGCTGGAACGACATTATTTGCCTGAGGCATTTAGTGAAATCGCCTGTTAAGCTCCATAAAATGTATAATCTAGAAAAACCAGTCGAACGCTAAATTGTTACACAAGCTGTTAAATTTTAAGTTTAATTTGGGTTTTTATGAATCACCGATTAGTTAAGACAAAATCGCTCCATGGTTTTGTGAAGAAATCTGGGCGCAAAATCCATGTCCAACAGATTTTCTAGGATAATCGAGCTGAGTTAATGGTCAACCCCTTTTTAGTCAATGCGAAGTGGTAGAGAAATAGTGATATATATTTAAATGATTTCCAGTCTTAACAAAATCATAGTCGCACGTTTGCAATTCGGTCATACACTCCTATGATTCAGTCAAACATGCATAGGCGATATAAAACCTGGTGGCGAAGAATCGCGTTTACTGTGCTCGCGGTCATGACCTTAGCGAGCATCTTAACGGCATGTCAAACCGTGCAGTTAAACGAACACCCATCGTCCGCCCCTGTATACAAACAAGATAAGGAGGCACTCCCACAACAACGCGTCGCGGCAACGTTCCACATGGATGTGCTCCGCCAGATGGAGCGGGCCATCAACGAAACTATTGCATCGGGAGGTATTCCCGGCGGCGTGCTTTGGATTGAGCGGAACAGCGTCGATTTCGTAAGTGCCTATGGTTACCGCGCACTGGTTCCGCAGCGTGAAAAGATGACACGTGATACCATTTTTGATATCGCGTCGTTGACGAAAGTGGTCGCAACGACGCCCGCCGTAATGAAGTTGGTTGAACAGGAAAAAATCAAACTCAGCGATACTGCTCAAAAATTTATCCCAGAGTTCAGCGGTAACGGAAAAGAGAACATCACGATTCGACAGCTCCTGACTCACACGTCAGGTTTACGCGCAGATATCAGCACACGCCCTGCGTGGTCTGGTTACGATACGGCCATAAAGATGGCCAGCGCCGAAAAAATGTATCAAAAACCGGGCACAGATTTTCGCTATAGCGATATCAATTTTTTTATTCTGTCTGAGGTGGTTCGTCGAGTGAGCGGTCAACGGATTGAAGAGTTTGTTCAAATGGAGATTTATCAGCCGTTGATGATGAAGGACACTGGTTTTCTTCCGCCCCCATCCAAAAATAAACGTATCGCGCCGACAGAACCCCAAAATGGCAAAATGTTGCTCGGAACGGTGCATGATCCGACTGCGCGATACATGGGTGGCGTAGCTGGACATGCCGGAGTATTCTCTACCATTGATGATCTGGCACGGTATTGTCGTATGCTCTTAAACAAGGGTGAACTTGACGGAATTCGTGTGTTTAATCCAGACACAGTGCGATTAATGACTTCCGTTCAGAGTCCCGGCGCCGTTGTGGAACGGCGAGGCTTGGGTTGGGATATAGATTCGGGTTACAGCCGTCCGCGCGGGAAGCATTTTCCCATCGGTTCATACGGACATGCGGGGTTCACCGGAACCAGTTTGTGGGTCGATCCGTTCTCACAAACGTTTTGGATTTTCTTGAGCAACCGTTTGCATCCTGATGGACGTGGTAATGTTCTCCCGCTTCAAGCCGAGCTGGCCGACCTCGCGGCACTGGCCGTTAAGGATTTTGATTTCACCAATGTGGAAGGAGCACTTCCTCCACGTAATTTAAAAAAGAAAAAACGGCCGATTGCAAAAGCGCTGGTGTTAAACGGCATCGATGTGCTAATCAAAGACAACTTTGCGGCTCTGCGCGGGTTGAAGATCGGATTGATTACAAACCACACGGGGCGAGACCACAAGGGATCGCCGACAATCGATCTATTGCACCAGGCAAGCAGCGTGAATCTGGTTGCGCTGTTTAGTCCTGAACACGGGATACGCGGAGAGATCGATGCTTATGTGGACGATGGAATGGACAAGAAAACGGGGCTGCCGATATACAGCTTGTATGGCAAACGCCGCGCCCCACTACCGGAACAGCTTGCAGGGTTAGATGCGCTGGTGTTCGACATTCAGGACATTGGCACCCGATTTTATACTTATATTTCCACCATGGGATATAGCATGGAGGCCGCAGCCAAAGCTGGTGTGAAGTTCATTGTGCTTGATCGATTGAACCCGATTACTGGCTCAATCGTTGCAGGTCCGGTGCTAGATGGCAAAACAGACTTTGTTGGCTGGCACGCGATTCCTGTTCGCCATGGAATGACGGTGGGCGAACTCGCACGAATGTTTAATGCAGAGAAAAGTATAGGCGTTGATCTCGAAGTGATTGGACTCAGCGGTTGGAAGCGCGAGCTGTGGCTCGATGAAACAACCATTCCTTGGATTAACACTTCGCCGAATATGCGTAGCCTCACGCAGGCAGCTCTTTATCCCGGTGTTGGTTTGCTGGAGACCACACACCTTGCAGTCGGCCGGGGAACAGACACACCGTTTGAATTGTTTGGCGCACCTTACATCGATGGCAAATTGCTTGCCGAACAAATGAACAGGTTTGGCATTCGAGGTGTACGATTCGATCCTGTGGTGTTCACACCGGATGCAAGTAAATTTAAAAATCAGTTGAGCGAGGGCGTTCGCATTACGCTTACGGATCGCGATCGTTGTGACGTCATCAATATTGGCATCGCCGGTGCGCTGACATTGAATAAACTGTACGGGAACAAGTTCGGACTCGGCCGATTCAAGGGATTGTTGAAACACCAAGCGACCATGGAAGCGATTCGTGCAGACAGGTCACTCAGCGAAATTCGCGAACTGTGGGAGCCCGGTCTCAGACGCTACATCGACCGACGACGGCAGTATTTGCTCTACTAGTAGTTCTTCAATGTTGATTTGTTGGGCACGCAAGAGCACTTTGCCCAACCTACATTCACCCGTCAATATAAGTGTGATGGACTACTAGTAGGCAAGGGCCGAGTACATTTAACCAGATAAGCAGGGCGATGGTTGTTGTATTGAGAAATCGTACATGACAGAAGGTCTCAATAATTTGCTCACTAAGATAGTACTGATTTTAACTTAAAAGTCTATTTTCAAAACCATTGTATATTTTCTGTATTGTTCTATATGATAATCAATGTAATAAACTAGTGCTTTATCAAAATAGTTATGATGAATAGTCATTTCTTAAGAAACGTGACATGTCATCTCGACCCTAGGAGAGATCTCAATTCGATAATAGCAAAATCTCTCCTTTCAGTTCGAAATGACAACACCCATTTGAATTAGCAAGCTATCCATCAAACCAAAATTGTCGGAGCACTAGTAGCATTTTTAACCTCTTAACAAAGGACCTCACAAATATGAAAAATATCATTTTTTTCCTGCTTTTTATTACAGTAGTTTCTGTTTCAAATTATTCATTCGCACAGCAGCAACTTCCTTCCGACAATGAACTGATGGTAGGATACTATGGTCGACCTGGGACTGCTTCTCTGGGTGTGCTCGGTCAATATACAATTGAAGAGCTTATGCCAAAAATCAAAGCAAAAGCTGATGAATACGCTCAAATTTCCGGAAATCAAAATATAACACCTGCGTTCCATTTAATCTATGGACTGGCAAGCAGTGAGCCAGGGCGAGACAAAGATTACATTCTGCCTCTATCAAACGCAAAAGTGATGGAATATATCAACGCAGCCAAAAGCAACGACATTGCAGTCATTATAGATTCACAACTGGGAGAAATGACTCCAGTAGAAGCCGTTAAGCCGGTTCTTCAGTATCTTAAATATGACAATGTACATTTAGCTATTGATCCGGAGTTTGAGGTTAATGACCTGAATGTTCGCCCGGGTAAGGTGATCGGCCACATTTCAGGTGAAGAGATTAACCAAGTGCAAGCTGCAATGACTGACTATATGAAAAATAACGGTATTACTGAAAATAAAATATTGCTGGTGCATATGTTTACACAAAACATGGTTAGAGATAAAAAATCGGTCAAGAATTATGACAAAATTGATTTAATAATGAATTTAGATGGGCACGGATCGCCGCAATTAAAAATCAATATCTATAACGGCTTATATACAGAAGAAGTTTCAGCTAAAGTTGCAGGTGGCTTTAAACTTTTTTTTCGTGAAGATAAGCCTTCTATGATGACCCCAAAACAAGTTTTGGGAATGGAGGCCGTTGGCAAGGCAAGAATAAAAGAACCACCTAAATA
>QNFP01000192.1 GCA_003645535.1 Gammaproteobacteria bacterium
CCCCTCAACACTAAAGTCATAAACCGCCACATCTGCTGGCACCAGATCCTGACTGAGCGAACCGATATGATAAAAATGCTCGCCGTCGCTCGACCATAGTCCATTGTCATTAAGAATACTGTCACGATCACTGCCGGAGCGTGCCTTTTCGCGGGCAGTTTCAGCAAGCTGATAGAGGGGTGCTGAGATGAATTCGCCCACTGGCCACAGCAACAACATCAACAGAAATGCCGGCATAGCGGCAGAGCGCAGCTGGCGAGAGACGGGGATTCCTACTGCCTGAATAATCACAAGTTCACTGTCGCGGGATAGAGAAGCATAAGCGATCAAGGTTCCCAACAAGGTGATAACTGGAAACAGGTCCAGCATTCTTTGTGGCGTGGTCAATGCCACAAATTTGAGGACTTGTACCACCGGATAAGTTTCGGTCGCGTGACCGAGTTCGTCCATGAACGCAAACAGACTGAAGACGACGGTTAGCAGGCCGAGCACCAGCAACCAACCGGAGGCCAGATTGCGGGCAATGTAGCGGTCGAGAATGGTCATTGATGAAACAAAAACCGGGCTTTGAAGCGAATAGCAAGCGAGATCGTAACCAGCAAAAGCACAGTAAACAGTGGCACCAGCCACATACCCGGCATAGTGCCAATGCGCTCCTGCTCAACGGCCGTGCGGATGACACTGCCTACTCCGAACACGACTATAAAGACCACCAGCGCCACAAAAGTACTCCCCGTACGGGATTGCCCCGGCCTGCTGGTGCTTAGCGGCACGGCCAGAACAGCAATCAACAGAGTGAGCATAGGCATGACCAGCCGCCACTGATATTCCGCTATATCCTTGGCGCGGTCAGATAGCGCCAGGGTGGCGGTTGACATCGCATTGCGGCGGTATTTTGAAAGTTTTCCTTCTTCCGGTAGTTGTACTCGCAGGTGATCGAAGTCCAGCACAATATCCCGTTCACCGTCGGGATCCAGCCGGTACACGTATCCATCATTGAACTGCAATGCCGGCGCTGAGAAAAGATCCAGCGGTAATAAACGTGCCTGTCGCGCCGATATCACCATGGGATTCTCGTGGTCAACTTTGCGTTGCAGAAAAACCCGTTCGAAATACCCGTTTTCCCGATCCACTGCCTGTGCGTACAGGACATAGTCACCGGAAGAGAATTCGATGAACTGCCTCGGTGTAAGCGTATCGACATCGAGTTTGGTTTTTGCTTCTGATTCGAGTTGATAACTCAACTTGTAGGCCCATGGCCTGGCAAATATGGAAAGAAAAGCAGCGGCTACCGCAACGACAAAGCCTATTTTGGCTACTGTGAAAGCGAGGCGCGCAGGGGTAGTACCCGCCGAGTAAATAGTCAGTATTTCAAAGTCGTTTTGCATCCGGCCCAGGGCGGCGATGGCGCCAAAAAACAGGGTGGAGGGCAACAGAATCTCTAGAGCGATCAGTGTATTCAATAAAATAAGCTGTGGCACTGCCGTCCCGGTAATGACGCCAGCCGCCGCCTGTTTGAGCTGCACCGCTGCGGTGAAACCAATAAAAATAGCCACCAGTACACCGAGCATCGCCAGGAACAGCTTGAGGATTTCACGGCTTATATAGCGATTAATAATCGACATAGCTAGCGTTTCCTGTGGCACAAATGTTAGTGATCACCATTTGTGCCTGTAAGACATAGTGAACAACTATCAACACCTCGCTGCCCTCGCCGCTTGCCAATGCAGCCGACGGAGTAAAAAAGACCATTTTATTATCGACACTGAGGAACTCACAATCATGAAAACCCATAAACCTGCGGGTAAGCGGATAGATGGCCTTGTAGATACTTTCCTTCGCGGAAAAAATGATAGTAATCAGTTGTTGTCGGTCAGCTGGCGAAGCATCGACTCGCTCTAGCTCCACTGGGCTAAGGATATTCGCTTCCAGTCGCTTATGAGCACGACTGTCGAAAACTGGCTCGCAGTCAATACCGATACTCGAATAATGCCCCTTGCGAGCTACCATTGCCGCAGCATAGTTGTCGCTGTGAGTAATCGAACCGACGACAAATTCTGGCCACTGGGGAGAACGATCTGCATATGCGCCGACCGGTATTTCGCAGCCCATAAGCGTCTGCAGCGCGCGTTGCGCGCAGTATCGGCCCGCTAGATACTCGACGGCACGTTTTGGCTGTGCTCGCTCCAGGAAGGTTGGGGGCTGCACTCCATAGCGCTTAAATTGCTCCTGCGCATATCTATCTGCCGAGTAACGACAGGCAACGAAACAGGTTTCGGCAACCGCAAAGGGATTATCGGTAAAAATGGCATCAATCATTTTAAGTTACATCCGGCGTCGCCATGGTTTGGAGTATCGCAAACCAAAATCAGCTACCTGGAGGTCTATTGCAAGTCATCCCGCTTCAGGCCAACCATCATCCACACATTATCGAGTCTGGATGAACCACACACTTTTATTTGTTCAATTGACTCGAGAATACTATCTCGCCCAGGAGGCTATTCTACATGCTTTCCGTACCGTTGGCTGACGGCTGAAAGAGTACGAATAACCAGACACGATATTAAGATAAGCTTTTATTTTTCCGTATTTTCGGCCATCTACGGCTAGCACAGAACCATTCCTGAGGTCTTTCGCGGATCCACGATTCAAACAGCTGGTTAATCTTGGTCGTCACCTGCAGCGCTCTTTCTTCTTCACCGGCGTCGTCATCGTCCGCAACCACCGGAGGATAAAACGTAATGAGGTAATTGGCCGGTGATAGCCGTTCAGCACGAACCGGAACAATTTCACAGTTGAAGCGTAGCCCTAGTCGTGCCGGCACCAGGGTCGTCATTTTGTCCATGCCCATGAAAGGCACCGGTTTACCGCTATCGACACGCTGATCCATGATAAAAGCTATTGAATGCCCTCCCGCAATCTGCTTAAACAAAGGGCGGATGCTGACATCACGCGCCAGCAGGTTGACACCCAGGGCCTGCCGGTGGGCAGAGAGCATGCGGCCAAGGTAGGGGTTATTCGGCGGCGTGAAGGGAGCGGAAAGAGGCTGTACCATGCGGCCGGCGGCGGCGGCGGCAATCTCCCAGTTCGAAAAGTGTGCCGTCACCAGGATCACCGGCCGATCCTTACGATTAAAGCCTTCTATGTAACCGGCGACAGCAATTTTTAGCCGGTCGCTCCTGCAAATTTTCTTTATATTGGCAAATTCCGCAACCACGGCACCACCATTTGCCCACACATCGCCAGCCAGCTGTTCGATCTCTGGCACCGATTTTTCCGGAAATGCCAGGCTCAAGTTCGTTATAACCATTTGGTGTTTGGCTATCCTGGTGCCAAGCGCTCGCCCCAGATACGCACCAATACTAGAAGCTTTGGCTACGGGTAACCAGGAAAGAATTCTGAGTAGAACGGTCAGTACGATAGCTTCGATTTTCCAGATGGTGTTGCGAACAACAGGCCATCGGTTCAATTTATCCTTAAGGGAATTGCCAAAAATAAACTGTGTCACACTTCAGTCCTGGGATTATATAAATGACAGGGAGACGTAACCTCTGTGGTTTCCCCTGTGACACTTGCAGGCATCATCGATCAGTGTCAGTTAGTGCGAAAAACAATATCCCAGAGTGGCGAACTCACACCGAAGCAGCGATCTGGTGTCTTAAAGTGGTGTCGTAGATGACAGATTTTCAGGTAGTTAGCGAGCGGGCTTTTCATTGGAAAATGATGAATGGCGTAGTGAATATAGTCGTAGATCAGATAACCCACGGTAAAAAACGCAAAAAATGCTCCCAGCCAGGCGTCGGGAAGCAGGGCCTCAAAAAGTAGCCAGAACAGTCCCAGAAAAATCACTGCCCCTGCTGGTGGCATCACCAGGCGGGTTTTATCCTGCGGGGCAGCGTGGTGTACGCCGTGAAAGGTGAAAACCAGGTATTTTGTCAAGGTGTGTCGTGCCGGAAAATGAAAGACGAATCGGTGCAGGAAATACTCCATAAAGGTCCACGTCAGAATGGCCGCCGACGCCAGGCCCAACATCGTAAACGCACTGAGGTGGTAGCTCGCTTGGCTACGGTATAGCAAGAAAACGATCAACGGTGACCAGATACAGAGCGGCACAATCGGGTGCACATGAGACAGGGTTTCAAGTGCATCGTTTTTGAATAACCTGATACTCTCGCCGGATCCAGCCGAGTCAAGATGGTTTTGTAAATCAATCTGCGACATGTGTTACCTGAGACTCCTGCCCGTTAGGGCCTGCGACGGTTCCATTATACGCCGATTTATCCCATCGACGTTTTGAAGGGAACCACTCCATGGGGCTTTCACGCACCCATTGCTCTATATAACCATTGATTTTACGGGTGATTTGAAGAACTTTTTCCGCTTCGTCGGCATCTTCGTCATCAACCTGCACAGGAGGATAGAGAGTAACAAGGTATTGCGCATCGCTCTGCCGCTGCACCCGCAGAGGCACGATTTCACAATTGAAACGCAGACCAAGTTTGGCTGGCACCACGGTGGTCATTTTCTCCATACCCATAAACGGTACGGGTTGGCCGTCGTCAACACGCTGATCCATAATAAATGACAGAGACTGACCGGCGGCTAGATGACGAACCATTGGCCTCAGGCTATTCTCGCGTGGAAAAAGCTTCATTATCTGCGCTTCCCGATACTTCGCGATCATTTGGTTCAGCCACGGGTTTCCCATTGGCGTATAAGCATTCGCACAAGGTATACCCATTTGCGCGACCGCAGCGCCGGCTACTTCCCAGTTACTCAGGTGTGCTGCGACGATGATGACCGGCTTGCCCGACTGTTGCAGTGCTTCGATGTGACCTGCGACCACTACTTTCAGGCGTTTGTGTTTTTCATCGTGACAAATAGTCTGCAAATGCGGAAATTCCCCGACAATAGCACCGACATTAGCCCATATGCCACGTACGATCACTTCGCGCTGGTGAGCGGATTTGTCGGGAAAGGCGAGTGCGATATTGCGCACAAAGATCTTATGCTTTTTCAGATGAGGGCCGACGGCCATTACCAGGCGCTGTGCCAGACGGGAGGCAGTCTCGACGGGGAGCAGACCAAGCAGGCCGAAAAAGATACGAAAAAAACCTGCTTCCACAAACCAGATGGCGTTTCGGACGGCAGGATATTTCTCGGCGAAGGATTTAATGGAGTTGCCGATAATGAATTGCGGCATTAGTTACTAACCGTACGTATGAGCATGCTTCATTTAATGCGTCGAGCCTGGGCAGTAGTCAGCGACGGCCCGGTGGCGACTACGCATGGCTGAAAAAGCGTTTTCTGCAGTCCTTCAGGCAATGACGTCAACGCTCGCCAATCAAGCACCTGTCTCAGCGCGTCACTATCACAGACCCAGTTTTCGTGTCGAAGTTCGCGTAGTTTCTCCGGCGTCAGCATGGGAGCATAGCCAAAAATACGCGCAGCCGTGCGATTGATCCAGGCAATACTGTCGAGAACCCCGGCCGGTACCGGCAGCCGCCGCACACGACGTCCACTGAGGGTGCTGACTGCGTTAATAATGGTACGCCAGTCGTATCCGTTTTGGGTGCCATCTTCCAGGGTGTAAACACCAGCCATGGTCTGTTGGCTATTGACCCATGCGCTCATCGCGTTGACCAGGTCATCAATATAAATCATTGAGAAGCGTGCCTGCGGCGCACCGGGTATCAGGGCAAACCCGCTGACCATCAACTTTAATAGCGGTAGAAGTTCTCGATCACCGGGCCCGTAAACCACCGGAGGGCGAAACACCGTCCACCTAATCGGTAGATCTTGCTCCTTTAGCAAATACTCCGCGCGAAATTTGCTACTGGCGTAGAAGGACAACCTGGGCTCCTGTGCCGCCAGCGAGGAAAGACTAAGCAATCGAGGTGGTGAGCTGGTTGTCTTCAGTTCGTTGATCAGGTTGCGCAGACCGTCCACATTGACGCTATCGAACTGTACTTGAGTAGCCCCACGTACACTACCGGCACAGTGGACGATGGCATCGGTATCAGC
>QNFP01000193.1 GCA_003645535.1 Gammaproteobacteria bacterium
CGCAAAGCGCTACGATATCGCTATGTCACTGGCTTACACCCTGATGCAGTTAAACCGCTGCGATGAAGCGCAAACAGTGATGGATGCCATCCTCCTGGAAGAACGAACAGCAGAGTATGAGCAATTACATGCACAGATAGAACTTAAGCGCGAAGCAAGCAAATCGCCGGAGATCAAAGTTCTTGAAGAGCAGCTCAATGCCAACCCGGATAACATCGAGCTAGCCTATGAATTAGCCGTAAAATTTAGTCAGAACAATCATTTCAAAGAATCCCTCGTTCTGTTATTTACAGTATTAAAGGAAGATAAAGAGTTCCGTGATGGCGGTGCCAAAAAAGCCTTCCTTGATGTTCTGGCGGCCCTGGGTAAAGGCGATCCTCTCGCAGTGGAATATCAACGTAAGTTTTTTAATCTGCTCTACTAATATTCTCGATTAAACTGCGTTGTTTAAACTCTGCTTCTATGTCCCCGAGAGCCATTTAACACAGGTTAAAGATGCGCTATTTGCCGCCGGGGCTGGGCAAATTGGTGATTACGATCACTGTTGTTGGCAAACCCTGGGTGAGGGGCAATTTAGACCCCTTGCTGGTAGCAATCCTCACATTGGTGATAATAATCAATTGACAGTTGTAGCCGAATATAAAGTCGAACTGGTTTGTGAAGAAAAAATAATTAATGAAGTCGTTGGCGCTTTAAAGGCCGTCCACCCCTATGAAGAGCCGGCCTTTGATATTGTCAGGATGGAAGATTTTCTCCCGTAAAACTCCCAGAGATACCGCAATAGAGCGTATTTGTCGGGGTATTCGAGCGTTCACAATTTATGATGAGCCTGTTGGAGTGCTTCGGTAGGTGTTGGTGCGGAATTGGGTTGGAGAAGTTGACGATGTAAGTCTAGCTCAGGACCTCTTTTTTTGCATAGACCGAACCCTAATATTTTGCACAGCCCAGGCTATCGATAGGACTCTTCACGCCTTTACCACCACGATTGACAACATGAGTATATCTCGGTAGTCGCGACATCGGAATGCCCCAGTAACTCCTGGATGGTTCGCAAATCATAACCAGCTTCGAGCAAGTGCGTCGCAAAGCTGTGACGCAAACTGTGTGAGCGGGGCGGTTTGGGATATTGGCAGTATTTACAGCTTGTTTGAGTTGTTTGCTCAGGCTGGGAAGCCCACGTTTAAGAAAACCCCGCTGACCATATCGCCACCTAACAAAATGATCAACTCGGCCCCGTTACAGCGGCTAACTCGCTCAAGGGATGGACAGTGGAGGAAGAGTTGACAGCTCCGAGAGCCAGCCGCACGGATGCCCATCGGTTGGACTAAGGCTGGCGGGTGGCCCCATTGGTTCGTCATTGAAGCAACCGGCGGCTACGCCGGTATACCCTGGCAGAATTCCTTCTACCTTCCAGAACAAAGTCGAGGCACACCGGCCACAAAACCACCAGGTTACAGCACCGGAATCCCCGACACTATCGTATTTGGTGAATTCACCTACCTGCGTTAGGAAACGATCATTTTGAAAATAAACCTGCCATCCGAAGGCGCTACCGATTCTTTGCCGGCACTTAGAACAATGGCAGACTAAGTTGATATCAGGATCACCTTCGACTTCCACGTAACAATCGCCGCATCGACAGTTCGCTTTTCGAATCATTGGTTACTCTCCCGTTATTGCGAAGAAAGAATATCGTTTCCTTCGTATCGTATACAGCTAAAACAACCGCGGCCAGTGGTAAGGTATGTCTCCTACTGCCGCATTGTGGTCGTAGCAATCCATTTATAAATATCCCTACTAACAAATGGATCAACCTGACACCTTACAGCAAGCTTTTCAAAAGCTGATACGCTATTTTCGCTGGTGAAAAGCTAGCTACAAACTGCAAGTTATCCTAACTTCAACTGCCTTACAGCCCCAAATATGTCCACACTTGACTATAATTGCAATGTAGTTATAGTGTCGTTATGACTCATCTGACATTTGAGTGGGACGAAAAGAAGGATGCTTCCAATAAGAAGAAGCACGGAATTTCCTTTGACGAGGCCAAAACGGTATTTACAGACCAGTTTGCGCGCCTGATCGCCGATCCTGATCATTCAGATGAAGAAGACCGCTTCATTCTCCTTGGCACCAGTATTAATTCCCGGTTGCTGGTCGTGTGCCATTGCATACGGTTGAATGAATCCATTCGTATCGTTTCTGCACGAAAAGCAGATACGCACGAACGTACCATTTATGAGGAGTTCCGCCATGCGTAAACACTACGACTTTTCAGAATCAACCCCTAACCCATACGCACAAAAGCTCAAGAAGCAGATTACGATTCGTCTGGATGAGGATACTATTGCTTACTTTAAGGGTATGGCTGAAGAAAAAGGTATTCCTTACCAAAGCCTCATTAATCTGTACCTTCGCGACTGTGCGCAATCTCATCGAGACCTTAGGTTGCAATGGCAATAGCACCAGCAGTTAACAAGTCAAAGCACTCGGACACAGGAAAGCTACGCTGCGCTCCGATGATTTGTGGTGTTAGGTGAGTAATCATCCCTTTTTTAAAAAAAGTCACTGACTTGTGCCGTGGAAGAGAGAGGCGAGTTTATTCCTCATCTAAAACCTTCTTGTCATATTTGGTCAACACAGAGTTTATCGCCGTATTCAGTAGGCTTGTTGGTGGCTCTCGAATGGCCAAAAGTTTAATAAGAAATATTTAAAACCTTGACCCAAAACAAATTCTTCTACTCTGGCGATTGTAAAAAAACTATTTAACCCCACATATCAATCAATCTTAATTAGCTTTATGTGAGGGTTTATATGCGACAGGAACGCTTAACCAATCAACTTCAAAACGCCCTGGCAGATGCTCAGTCTCTGGCTGTGGGCCGTGATCATTCGGCGATAGAACCCGCTCATGTACTGTTGGCACTGCTAACCCAGCAGGGCAGTAGTGTGCAGCCCATGTTGGTACAGGCGGGTTTTGATGTAAACACGTTGCAGGCGGAGCTTGAACGTCAATTGGGTGGTTTGGCTACGCTTTCGTCGGCTACTGGGGATATCAGTATTTCGCCAGGCCTGGGTCGTTTATTGAATTTGGCTGATAAGGCGGCACAGCAACAGGGTGATCAATTTATTTCCAGTGAAGCTGCACTGTTGGCAGCATTCGATAACAACGATGACGTAGCAAAAGCGCTTAAACAGGCAGGCAATAAACAGGCTTTGCAGGAAGTTGTTAAACAGGTTCGCGGTGGTGAATCGGTCGATAATCCTGAAGCTGAAGAAAATCGACAGGCTTTGGATAAATACACTATCGATCTTACCGAGCGAGCAGAGCAGGGCAAGCTTGATCCGGTGATTGGTCGTGATGAAGAGATTCGTCGAACCATCCAGGTTTTGCAACGCAGAACAAAAAATAACCCGGTATTAATTGGTGAGCCTGGTGTAGGTAAAACCGCCATTATCGAGGGCCTAGCACAACGAATTATTAATGGTGAAGTGCCCGAAGGGCTAAAAGATAAGCGGGTATTGTCCCTTGATTTTGGTTCATTGTTGGCCGGAGCGAAATTTCGTGGTGAGTTTGAAGAGCGTTTAAAAGCCGTCCTCAATGAACTAGACAAGCAGGAAGGTCGCATTATTTTATTCATCGATGAGCTACATACCATGGTCGGTGCCGGTAAGGCAGAAGGCGCCATGGATGCGGGCAATATGCTCAAGCCAGCACTGGCTCGCGGTGAGTTGCATTGTGTCGGTGCTACTACTTTGAATGAGTACCGCCAGTACATAGAAAAAGACGCTGCGCTGGAACGTCGTTTTCAGAAGGTTCTGGTTGAGGAGCCTTCAGAGGAGGACACTATTGCTATTTTGCGGGGCCTCAAGGAGCGCTACGAAGTGCACCATGGCGTCGATATTACCGACTCGGCGATTATCTCGGCTGTGCGTTTGTCGCAGCGTTATATTACCGATCGCCAATTACCCGACAAAGCTATCGATCTTATCGACGAATCTGCTAGCCGGATTCGTATGGAGATCGATTCTAAACCGGAAGTAATGGATCGTCTTGAACGTCGCCTGATTCAGTTAAAAATAGAACGGGAGGCGGTGAAAAAAGATAAGGATGAAGCTTCCTTAAAAAGGCTGGAAAAAATAAAGCAGGATATTGACGGAATTGAAAAAGAATTTGCTGATCTGGAGGAAATCTGGAAAGCCGAGAAGGCTGCGCTGCAAGGTTCTGCTCAAATAAAGAGTGACCTGGAGCAAGCGCGGCTGGATATGGATGCTGCGCGCAGAGCTAGTGACCTGGAGAAAATGTCTGAACTTCAATATGGCGTGATTCCCGGTCTAGAAGCACAATTGGTTGCAGTGGGTAAAGCGGAATCAGGAGAGGAAACAAAGGAAAAGCGCCTGTTGCGTAATAAGGTAACGGAAGATGAAATCGCCGAGGTGGTATCGAGATGGACAGGAATTCCCGTTGCAAAGATGCTCGAAGGCGAACGGGACAAACTGCTGCGTATGGAAGAGGTGCTGCACGAACGAGTTATTGGGCAGGATGAAGCGGTAGTAGCAGTGGCCAATGCGGTACGTAGATCACGGGCTGGATTGTCTGATCCGAGTCGACCCAATGGATCTTTTTTGTTTCTTGGGCCTACCGGTGTGGGTAAAACAGAATTGTGTAAATCCCTGGCGAACTTTCTGTTTGATAGTGAAGATGCCATGGTGCGCATCGATATGTCCGAATTTATGGAAAAGCACTCTGTGGCACGACTGGTCGGAGCGCCCCCTGGTTATGTCGGTTATGAAGAGGGTGGTTACCTTACCGAAGCAGTGCGTCGACGGCCTTACTCAGTGCTTTTGCTGGATGAGGTAGAGAAAGCGCATCCCGATGTTTTTAATATTCTGTTACAGGTTCTGGATGATGGTCGCCTCACAGATGGCCAGGGCAGGACAGTCGATTTTCGTAACACGGTGATAGTGATGACCTCTAATCTGGGCTCGGACATTATTCAAAACCTTGCGGGGGAGGATAATTATGAAGCTATGAAGTCAGCTGTCATGGAAGTAGTGGGTACGCATTTTCGTCCGGAGTTTCTCAATCGTATCGATGAAACAGTGGTTTTCCATCCCCTGTTGAAAGAGCAGATTCGTGGTATTGCAGTAATTCAACTCGATTTGCTTAAGCACAGGTTGGCGGCAAGGGAGTTGGGGCTTGAAATCGAGGAGGCAGCCATGGACAAGGTCTGTGATGCTGGTTTTGATCCGGTATATGGCGCTCGTCCCTTGAAGAGGGCGATTCAACAGCTGATAGAAAACCCGTTGGCACAGGATATCCTGACGGGCAGGTTCGAGCCGGGCCAAACCATTGCTGTTAGTGTGGTGGGTGATCAACTCAAATTTGACGCTGCTTAACTGCTTAGTAGGGCAGAGTAGAGCGGGGCTCAGTGTAAAGAGGGTCCCTGCACTGCTCAAATAGCGGAAAAATTAATGCTGCCAGCGTCGATTATATTATCAGCCCAGCCTGCAGGCTGTGTTTCAGAAGTGTCTGGATAGTGCCTGGACAGTCCTGCGAAAGCATTTCGACTGTTTTCCAGCCGTGTTATAAATGTCTTCTGATAGTATTGTGAAGGCTCCCAGTCACTGGCAATACTGATCGACATGCTGCTCGGCTTTTTCTTTCATTGCAGCATGTTCTTCGGGAGTGAGGTAGCGCATTTCGCCGGTCTCTTTGTCAGTGATTCTTACGCGAGAGCGCCTGTTTAATAATTCCAGGTTTTTGTTAACCGCGTCACAATTCTCTTTTGTTTTTTTGCGGGCTGCTGCTACTTCCTGCGGGCTTGGTTCCGCTATTTCAGGTGATTCTGGCGGTGGAGGCTTGTGTTGTGCTGCTTCTTCGCTACTAACAGCTGTGCTAGCATTTTCATCTTCCGGCATTTGTTCTTCAGATGAGAGCGTTTCGCCCGTTTGAGTGTTGACCAATACAGAGGCTCTGTCATCCGGTGCCTGGGCTGTGTAATGAGTCATTCCTTC
>QNFP01000194.1 GCA_003645535.1 Gammaproteobacteria bacterium
CCAAACCCAAACCCAAACCCAAACCCAAACCGAGGCCCGGGATCGCTTCCATCGTGGGTCTATTGCGTCCATTTTCGGACTAAGGGAATTAAATCAAGTGGGCAGTCAGCCCGATTTGTTAGCCACCACCCTACAGGGTGCCGTTGTGGTGCCAATAATCTGCAGCAAGCCCACGCTATTGAATTGATAAAACCCGTTGATGCTTTTGTGATTGAGTCCTCAGACAGTCTCTATCGATTTTCTTAAAGTACGCATGACGATCTGGCCCATGAACTCCCACTATTTTTTATCATGAGAGCTTATGCGCAGCGTCGATATTATGGGAGCTCTTCACCTAATATGAGGGCTGACTTATGAAAAAAATAAAGAGTCACACTAGCACTGTTCCAGCATCAATGACCCCAACACTAACCAAGGACGTATTACTATGAATAAGAAAATATCAGCTGTACTGGGTACCGGAATAATTATCATCAGCAGCCTCGCAAGCTCGGTGTGGGCTGAATGTAACGGCGTAGAAGTAAGCGTAAAAGGCAAAATTGCCAATAACGCACAGGCCGAGGGCGCCACGCTGGGTGTTGCAGCATTGAATATGGGCGGCGAGAAATTCAAATGTGCGGTCTCCGGCGACCCCCAGCCGCTGATGCCGGAGGGGCCGAATTTCCGGCATACTCTTGTCTGTGACGACAAGGTTGGCGCAGATGAACCCCAGTCCCAGATCACCCTTAACACCTTCTTTGTCAGCCCACTGGTGGTAACCGGTTATTGCCCCGATATCGAAGAAGGTGTACCCAATCCATTCGGACCGGATAGTTTCACCTTCGAGGAACTCTCTATTCCTGACCCGGCTACTGCACGTGGCGTATTTGTCGGCGCTGATCCGTCAGACAGCAGTATCACCATCACCGGTGATTACAACTGCAATGGCGGCATCAACATGAAGTTTAACGGAGTGATGTGTTTCACCGACTAACCCAGGCCAGTTCCCGGGGTCGGTATACCGACCCCGGAACCACCCTTATTTTGCCCGCTCAATGTGATCGACACTAATGTCGATTTTCCAACGGATAGAACGGATGGATTAACCCCTGGAAAGGGTTCTTATATGGGTATTTTGAGCGTCTATGTTCTTTAGCGTGCAAGATACAAGTTCACGAATTAATCAGTGGTTGCTTTGCTTACACCAGATGCAAGTATAAAACCTTCTGCAAAGCTTTAGAATTGATTATCCAGTCCAATAATCCGCAGGCCCTTATAAATCGTTCTCTGGTTCTCGGAGGTACTGCCTTTCATACCATCGAGTTCAAATACCTTCCGACGAAGTTCCAGCCACTCTGGAGACCCCCAGAGGTATGAACGACTTTTCAGTAGCTCAAAGTCGGCGTCTAGAACCTGAGCCAATTCTTTGTCTTTGAAGAAGAAGCCCATTTCATTGTTGATAAGGGCAGAGCGACTATCAAAATTGGTCGTGCCAACAAACCCTGAATCATCCAGGACGAGGTACTTGGAATGGAGTTTTCCATAGTCGACATCACCACCAAGTTCTCGGGCATCGAGTCTGCCCAACTCGTATATCATCAGTCGGGGGTGGCTGACCAGCTCCCGCCATTCGTCGCTCTCGACCAGCTCTGCCAGTTCACTGTCGTCCGAGGCTAGCCATGCCTCCTGCATTTCCTCTGTCAGTAACAGACGAGGCGCCATGTTCATGTCGACGATTGACTGAGCTGAAAAATTGTCAGAGGTCAGCACAGAGTTGGTGATGAGCTCCAGTGTGGAGTCTGGGTGCTGATCCAGCCACTCGCGAGTATTGCGCGCTCCATCGTGGACGATATTACCGTCGTCGTCGTAGTACTGCGCCGCAAAAAGATAGGGTGAGACAATATGGCGGTTTTTATACTCGTCTCTGGGGATTTCCTTCAGCAGATAACTGATAGAATTTTTATTTTTATCCAGATTTTCAGCCGCGTCAGAATAAATATTTTCGTTGGACAGGTTGTCCAGCTCATGGGCCAGCAGAACTTTCGAGTTATACCACCCTTCTTTAAAGTAAAGCGGCATAGAGTCCATGGCCTGCTTGACGACAGGCAGCGCTTTGAGCTGGGCCAATGCGACCTGAGCGTCCTCTCGAGCAGGTGTGTAAACGCCCAGGGCGGTGACTACCTCGCTCGGATCTAGCAGCTTATTGTCGCCAAATAAAAACAGTATTGAGTAATAGTTTTCGCTGAGCTCCCCGACAGGATAGTCGTTAGGTTCCGAGTCCAGGGGCGCTCGTATAAGAATCTCGGCGTCCATGTAGGTATCCGCTTTTGGTGATCCGTCTTCATTGATACCGTAATACGACAGTGAAATATTGCGGCCACCGGTCATCACGATGGCGCGCTCCGGAAAGCTGCCATCCACTACCATCAATTTATCATGAGAACGCCGATTCGGGTTGACAAATACATTGGAGATCGCATTAAAAATAACGATCTGAACCCGTGCTTTTTTTGTCGTCAGCTCACCGTTTGCGTTGCGCATAAATCCTGCTTTATCCGTGCAGGTATCCAGTGCCTTCAAGCCTGACCTGTTCGAACCGATGGAGCCGATTGAGTCCACCATGAAGCGAATATCAACACCGCGCTGAACCGCATTACACAGCGCGCCAAGCATTGCTTCACCGATGAGGTCGCGCTTGAAAATATAATAGGTAGCATCAATCGTATGCTGCGCGTTTTCGATCATCCATATTTTTGCCGCGAGCGAATTGACGGCATCTTCACTTTTCGCGCCCAGGAACTTCGTGCGCGCGTCCTGTACCGGGATGTCGGCATTTACGCCTAGCCCAATTGGATCGATATCCAGTTCGTCTTCGGGTATCCACGTCCGTTTGTTATACAGGGCATTAATGAACGGGTCGTCGACCGCCTCCAGAGGCGGGCATTCCGGTCCTTTCTGCGTACCGGGTGGGCAGGTGTCATAAGATCCGGGGCTGGCGCAGCCGAACAGTGATGCGAGTAAGCCGATCACGAGCCAGATCCGTAACGGAATGATGATCATAATTTAATCCTTCTGTTGCCAGCCGATTCTTGCTTCCACGGCAAGGTGATCGGATACGATGTCCGGTAGTACAGCGAAGTCAACAAAGGTTAACTCATCGGAGATCAAAATCCAATCAAGGCGGTTTACGCCGTTATAAGTACTGAATTCGTGGGTTGTCGGTTTGAACGCGCGCAGTCCAAGTCCACGTGCCAGCATACGAACCGGAGAATCCTCTGTGGACCAGTCGGCGTTGAAGTCGCCCATGATAATTAGCGGGGTACGCAGTTCATCCAGGTCATCGACCAACTCGGCAATCTGTGCCTTACGGACCGCTAGCCGCGAGAAATCGAGGTGAACCGAAACCAGGGTAACTGGCCGCGCCGTTGCGTTGTTGTCATCACTGCGCCACAGTACGGTGCCGCGAACATAGCCTTTACCGGCTGTAGGCCAGGAAGGACGAAAGCGGTGGGAGTCGGCATGACTCATTTTGAACTTTGACATCAGTGCCGCCCCATAGGTGTACGGCCATGAATCCGCATGATATCCGTGGACGGAGTTCATGTAACCCGTTGCCTCGGCCAGATACTCAAGGTGGTCAAATTTGCCGCTCCATAACGAGGGTGCATCGGCTTCCTGCAGCGCGACCACATCAGCGTCGGACGTGAGAAGAATTGCGGCAATTTCACGGAGGTTCTTGCGGTGTTGAGTGGCACTTACCAGTAGCTGGTTAAGGGCAGTACCACGCCCATGGGCTACATTGAGAGAGATCAGATCGAGAGTCCTGGAAACAATGACCTGCTGGGCCAGCTCCGAGTTGCGGTAGCTGGCCTCTTTCTCCCCAGCTACCGCTGGCATTATCAAAATGGATGAGAATACCGTTCCCAGTAATAAAGTTCCCAGTAATAAAGAGGAGGAGATAACTTTTCCAAAAGGCTTTGCATTTAGTTCGGGTGAACAAAATAGGCGTGGGGTTAAATTTGATTTCTTTTTGGTCTGACCTTTACTCCCCGTTCTTATCCTGCACCTATATAAGGTGTTAATCGCTTTCCTGCACCGTTCATTTTCCAAGGTAAAACCTTTAATTCGCTGAATACTAAATGCAGAATAGTAAAATAATACTACACTAAAGAACGCTGTCCGCCATCGATAACAAGTGTTTCTCCGGTCACAAAGCCCGCTTTAGCGGTAGCGAGAAAGGCTACAAATCGGCCGATTTCCTCGGCTTCACCAAAACGTTTCATGGGAATACGAGAGACCACGAGTTTCTCTACTTCAGTGCCACCAAAGGCATTGGCGACCATATCGGTGCGTACAAAGCCTGGTGCAACGCCTAAGACGCGAATACCATCTTTTATCCACTCTCTGGCTAGTGCTCGGGTCAAACCTTCCAGCCCGGCCTTGGAGGTACAGTAGGGTGAGTTGTTGGCGACGCCCTGCGATGCGTAAACAGAACTGATGTTGATGATCACGCCGCCGCCATGCTCCTTCATTACTGGTTGCACACAGCGAGACAACACATAAGGTGCAATCAGGTTTACTTCAAGCACCTCGCGAAAGCGCGCCGGAGAGATTTTGCTCGCCGGGGCACCTTCGGTAATGCCGGCATTGTTGACCAGCACGTCAATACTGCCATGTTGCGCGACAACTTCGTTGACCAGATTTTCAAGGTCGTCATCGGAACTCATGTCACCGACGTGAACGCTGGGCTTACTGCCTGCTGACTCGATCAGTGTTGCAGTTTCCTGTAGCTTATCGCGGTCTCTGGCAAAACAGGCCACATCGAATCCTTCGCCAGCGAGTGCGACCGCTATAGCGCGGCCGATTCCCCTGCTAGCTCCAGTGACCAGCGCAGTTTGAGTCATTGCATCGTTCCTTAGTTAAGTGGCTCTTGTTAGTGACTGCCGTTAAAATGTTAGTCGTTAAGCGTTAGTCATTCTTTGATGTTCTGCTTTTGCAACTGGTGAAAGCTAAGGAAGCTCTGAACAAGTCATGAACTCGCATTCTGCGCTCAGAATACCCAGCTTCTTCGTTACAAAACTTCGCAATAGCTGGCTATTACGTGCGTTTTGCGCCTTGAATCTGAATATTCTGAATCACAGTCTACTTCGTCCAGACTTATTCAGAGCTTCCCTAATCAGGAATAGCTTCCTGCACCAGAATACCCTTTTGAGTTAGCGTTTCGATTTCGCTCGCATCCATGCCCAGTATGCCCCCGAGTACTTCATCGGTGTGTTCGCCGAGGTAGGGAGCCTCCAGTGGCAGGTTGTTTTCATAGGCGGAAAAACGCAGCGGCATGCCCGGCATCTGGAATTCACCGGCACCGCGATCAGTAACCGTACGCACCGTGCCGTGCTCAATCATATGCGGGTGGTTCATGACCTGCTCAATGGACAGAATGGGTGCCACTGGAATGTGTTTTTCGCCGAGCATACGGATGGTTGCTTCATCACTTTCCTGGGACTGCAGCCACTTTTCGATAATTGGTGTCAGTACCTCGCGGTTGGCAGCGCGGGTAGGGTCATCCTTAAAGAGAGGGTTTTCCAGCAGTTCGGGCATTTCCATGGCATCGACCAGTTTTGTCCAGTGACCAAGGATAGCAATCAAAATGATGTAGCCGTCTTTACTTTTAAATACTCCCAATGGGCCGACTGCGCCGTGGTGACGGCCTGGCAAATAGGGGCTGTATTCGCCTTTACTGGCGCTAATCATACCGACGTTCATTTCGTGGCTGTGGAAGTAACAGTCCAGCAGGGAGACGTCTACATACTGGCCGCCACCGCCCATAGCGCGATGATAGAGCGCGGCGTTAATCGCTGCCAGGGCATGGGCGGCGGTCATGGTATCGCCCACTGCGGCGATAGGGATATAGGGGCCAACCTCCTGATCGCCAATCATACTGGTGATGCCAGCGTAGGCCTGACCAATAAAGTCATAGCCGGGCAAGGTGGAAAGCGGCCCTTCCTGGCCAAACGTCGAGACAGAACACATGATCGCC
>QNFP01000195.1 GCA_003645535.1 Gammaproteobacteria bacterium
AAAAGACGGATAACAGACGTGAAATGGCTGAAGCATTGTCATATTAATGGCCGAAGCACGCGAATATTTTGTGAATCCGTTAAAGTGCCAGGTTGATCAGAGCTTCCCTAGCTAAATTAGAGAAAAACGGGGAGCCGGGCTTCCCGTTTTCTGCTTATCGGCGTTTGGTCGATTTTCCGTCAACTCGTCATGCCCAGTGCGCCGTCGTATAAAAGTTTTCCACCCACGACAAACAGAAAGAAATAGCACAGTCGATACACTAACTGCTCACTGATCCTATGTAGCAAAAAATACCCCAGGCGGACACCGATGGGCGCCAGTGGTGCCAGTACCAGAGCGGTGAGTAGATTCGTTTTGTCGAATTGCCCAAGCCAGGTGTAGGGGATAAGTTTGACCAGGTTAACCACTGCAAAAAATACCGCGAATGTGCCCATCAACAGTGTTTTCTCCATCTTTTGTGGGAGCAGATAAATACTCATCGGCGGTCCGCCAGCATGGATACCAAAGCTGGTGAAACCAGCGATTGTGGCCCACAAACTACCGTGTAAGAGATTCGGTTCGGTTTTCTTTTCCAGAGAGGGCTGTAGCCAGTAGTTGAGGCAAAATACCAGCGAGACAAAACCGATCAACAGGCGGATAGCGTCGTCAGAAAGATAGCGAAAGGTGAATGCACCGACCACGATGCCCGCGATCGCGCCAGGCAGTGTCAGGCGTATATTGGTCTTGCTCCATTTGCCACGAAAGCTCCATACTGCCACCGCATCCATAATAATTAGCAGCGGCAACATGATGGCCGCAGCCTGTACCGGTGGCATGGCGAGTGAAATGAGCGGTACAGATATGACCGCTATACCGCCACCAAATCCGCCTTTTGCGAGACCGAAAATCAGTATGGCCGGTATTGCGCAGACATAAAAAAATGGTTCAGTGATCATCGCGGGTTCTGGGTTCTTGATTCTGGGTATAAGGGTCAGGCCCAACTAGAAAATGCTGGTTTATAGCATTGGCGGCTAACAGTAATACCGGCTAGCAGAAACGCTGAGTTACCGGCGCTACAGGCAACGGAAAGTTAGAGATATTACGATAGCCTGTGAACTTTCCATTGCCCCTGGTGGTTATTATTAGTAGCTGTTTTCAATGTAGTAGCTGTTTTTAATGGGAAGTAGCTTTAGCCGACGGTATTTCTCGGTACATCCCTGAAGGGTCGATCCACATCGGTGCGGGGTTCTTTGGGCATGCCGAGGCCTCGTTCCGAAATGATATTGCGTTGTATTTCATCAGTGCCACCCGCGATAGATTCTGCCGGCACGGATATTAGAATTTCGCTGATCAACCCGTCCATAGCGCCATCATCGTTGGTTAGCATGGCATCCGCACCGGCGATCAAGGTGTGCGCCTGTGCGGCGAGCCGGGCCACCTGACTGCCGGCCAGTTTGCCCAATGAGCCTTCGGCCCCTGGCGGTCGGCCCAGGGCATGGGCGGCCTTGACTCGACGGCCGGTCCACTCGGCAGCTTTGGCCATAATCAATACCTTGCCAATGGCCTGACGAACTGTCGGGTCATCGAATTTGCCAGTTGCCTTAGCGCGCTCAATCAATAAATCGACACGACCAGCTCGTTGTGGATACCACTTGTAGGGTTCCATAACGGTGGCGATCTCGGCTTTTTGCTCTTCATAAACCCTACCGTTGCCTTTGTCCCCGCGGCCCCAGGAACGGATGCCGTCGGCGAGGCGGCGCTCGTGAGCCAGGGTAGTCATGGCAACTTTCCAGCCAACGCCTTCTTTGTTGACCATAAATTCCGGCGCGACTTTGGCATCGGTAAAGAATATTTCATTAAATGAAGCGTGGCCGTTCATTTGCCGTAGTGGCCGGACTTCGACACCGGGTTGTTCCATATCGATGAGAAAATAGGTCATACCCTGATGTTTCGGCACATCCCAGTTGCTACGTGCCAGTAACATGCCGTATTGCGCGTGATGGGCGCTGGTAGTCCAGACTTTTTGGCCATTAAATATCCAGTTTTCACCATCGAAATCAGCGCGTGTGGTGAGCCCGGCCAGGTCGGATCCGCTGCCTGGTTCACTGAATAGCTGACACCAGGTGTCTTCACCGGTGAGTAGTTGGCGCAGGAATTTTTCCTTGTGCATGTCGGTGCCGTGCTCAAGGATGGTTGCTGCCGCGAGCATTCTGACCCCGGTCTTGGCAACACTGACGGCACCTGCCTGACGGAGTTCATCATCCACTGCATCACCAAGGCCGATGGTCAGGCCACGGCCATGCCAATCCTTTGGCCAGGCCGGCACGCCCCAGCCGGAGTCGATCAGTTTGTTGCGCCAGGCCAGCAAGGTCGAATCTGGATCCCAGTTCTGTTCCAGCCAGGTACGAACTTCGCTACGTATCTCTTGTTCGCTTGAAGTTACGGTATTTGTATCGGTCATGATTAATTCTCCCAGCGCAGGACGAGTTGATCGCGGTGATAATTGGGGTCACCCAGAAAAACCTCAGAGCTTTTCGCTCGCTTGAAATAAAGGTGGGTATCGTTTTCCCAGGTGAAGCCAATACCACCATGAATTTGTATGCATTCCTGGGCAGCTTTCATATAGGTATCTGACGCACAGGCTTTAGACAGTGAAGCAACAGCAGGGAAGTCGGCAGTCTGTTCCGCAGCGGCGGCGGCCGCATAATAGGCAGCAGACCTGGCCAGCTCCACCTCAAGAAACATATCGGCACATTTGTGTTTAATGGCCTGAAAGGAGCCTATTAAACGACCAAATTGCATGCGTAGCTGGGCATAATCTAGAGACGATTCGAGCATCTTCTGTGCACCGCCGATTGATTCGCTGGCCAGGGCGACAGCTGCCAGGTTGAGGATATGTGGCAAGGTGGCGCCAGCACCGTTTAACTCGCCGAGCAGGGTGGCAGGCGCATTATCGAACTCTATGCATGCGAGTTTTCGGGTTGGATCAAGACTTTTCAGCAGGCGCCTTTTTATGCCATTGCCACTGCCCGGTAAGGTGAACAGGGAAAGGCCATAGGCGCCGGTGGTACCAGGCGTACGTGCGGCAACGACTAGCAGGTCAGCGATATGACCATCTACGACAAAGCTTTTTGTACCCTTTAACTGGAAACTATTTGCCTGGGAATCACTTGCCTGGGAATCATTGCCGACTGGTTCAGCAGTTACTTCTGTGCTGCCCACCTCCCAGTTGCCCGTGGTGTCGGTAAAAGCGAGCGTGGCCAAGGTTTGTCCAGAAGCGATATCTGGTAGCAGTGCCAGCTTTTGCTCTTCCGTGCCAGCTTCTATAATAGCTGTTGCTGCCAGTGCAGTAGCAGAAAAGTAGGGCGCACAGAGCAGGGCGCGGCCCATTTCTTCCAGCACAATGCACAGCTCGATAAAACCGAAGCCCTGGCCGCCGTATTCTTCGGGTATGTGGATGCCAGGCAAACCGAGTTCTTCACTTAGCTGTTTCCACACTGCTTTATCGTAGCCATCATCGGTGTCCATTAGTTTACGAATCTCGGTGGTGGGCGATTTGTCGTCCATAAACCGCCTGACGATAAGGCGGAATTCTTCCTGTTCATCTGAAAAAGTGAATTGCATAAAATTTCTCCTCTACTGGGCGGTTATTTATTCTACCGAGCCAGCTACAGCGACGCTGGTCATGAGCGAGTCTATTTCAGACTCACTGAAACCTGTATCCAGTAGCACTTGTCGAGTGTCGGAGCCCATGACCGGTGTCGGCCCCTGGATTTCCTGTACGGTGCGATCAAAGCGCGGTGCTGGCGTCGGTTGCATCCAGCCATCCATTTCAACAAAGGCGTTGCGCTCAACGTTGTGGGGGTGGTAGGGCGCTTCGCCCATTTCCAGAACTGGTGCAAAACAGATATCACTCTGTTGCATGATTTCGCACCACTCGTCGCGGGTTTTGCTAAGAAAGCGCTCAGTCATAATTTCTTTGCTGCGCGGCCATTTGGCTTTGTTGAACTGTTCTTTAAAGACGGGATCTTCGGCGTCGAAGCCACCAAGCTCCATTAACTCGGCGTAAAATTGCGGCTCGATAGATCCAAGAGAAATGTATTTTCCATCGGCGCATTCGTAAGTCTCGTAGAAGGGCGCGCCGCCATCGGCAAAATTGTTGCCGCGCTCATCGTCCCACATGCCCTGTGCCCTGAATCCATAAATAGCTGCAGTGAGTACCGCAGCGCCATCGACCATTGCCGCATCAACCACCTGGCCCTTGCCCGATTTCATCGCCTCGATAATGCCACACAATACACCGCCAAATAAGAACATACCGCCGCCGCCAAAGTCGCCAACCAGATTTAAAGGTGGCACCGGCTTACCACCTTTGGGGCCGATAGCGGACAGCGAGCCTGCCAGTGCAATGTAGTTAATGTCGTGTCCCGCAATATTGGCTATAGGGCCTTCCTGCCCCCATCCGGTCATACGCCCATAGACGATTTGTGGGCAGCGCGCCAATACATCTTTGGGACCCAGGCCCATACGCTCAGTGACGCCCGGTCGAAAACCTTCGATCAGAGCATCGGCGTTTTCGAGCAGGCGATAGACGACCTCGACACCCTCCGGATCTTTCAGGTTGACGCGAATCGACTTGCGACCTCGTCCCAGCACGTCGTAGGGCCTTTCTACCTGAATGCCTCCGATAGCACCCACCGCGCGATCAACTCGGATTACCTCGGCTCCCATATCCGACAGCATCATGCCGCATAAAGGTACTGGCCCTATGCCAGCCAATTCGATAATTTTGACGCCTTTTAATGGGCCCATTGCGATTACTCCCCCAGTATTATTCATTTTAATTTTGCTGGGCATAGGATGGCATGTCTACATTCATTTGTCAGCGTTTGTTGCTATAAGCCTTTAAATATAGCCTCAGGGTGTTTGCGATTTTTTGCCGTGGCGGGTTAGGATGGCGGCAACCTAAAAAAAGGCAATCCAATCTAATGAGGAGAAAAACATAATGGCTAATAGCGAAATTGAAGTGATCGTTGAACAATTACGAGCAAACCCCCTCGGTGGCACCCTTGAAGAAATGCGCGCCCAGTTTGATGACATGGGCGCGGAAGTCGCCGCAGATGTTGACATAAAAGCTGTTACAGCCAACGGCATTCCCTGCGAGTTACATACGCCACCCGGTGCGGATACCAGTCGTGTCATTATGTATGTGCACGGTGGTGGCTACGTGATTGGTTCGTTAAAAAGCCATCGTGCCACGGTGGCAGAACTAGCCCGCGCCGGCGGCTGTCGGGCGCTGGCAGTGGATTATCGCCTGGCCCCGGAAAATCCTTACCCGGCGGCAGTGGAAGACTCTGTAGCGGCCTATAACTGGCTCTGTTCCAGCGGTTATGAACCCGGGAAAATAGTCATTGCTGGCGATTCAGCTGGCGGTGGTTTGACAGCGGGTACTCTGGTTGCGCTGCGAGATGCCAGCCAGCCTTTACCTGCCGCGGGCGTGTGCATTTCGCCCTGGGTTGATCTGGAAGCGACAGGGGAATCCTACGAATCTCGCAAGGATATCGATCCCATGGTTACCAGGGAGCTGATTGCCCCTATGGGTAACGCCTATGTGGGGGAGGGTGGTGATTTGAAAGCGACTACCGCTTGCCCGATCCATGCCGACCTCACCGGCCTGCCGCCCTTGCTCATTCAGGTCGGGTCGGCAGAAGTGTTATTTAGCGATGCAGAGACGTTGGCGAAAAATGCCGAGGCGGCAGGCGTGGAAGCGACACTGGAAGAATGGCCCGATATGGTTCACGTATGGCATCTGTTTCACCAGAATCTTGAGGATGGACGCAAAGCCATTACGCGCATAGGCGAGTTCGTCAAAGAAAAAACCGGCGCTTAGTTCTGGTCATACATCGATTAGTTCACTACTGTCCGGTTAAAACTTCGATAAAACGTAAATTTCCCAATGATCACAATAAGTTACAGAACATTTATGGTGTCCCCGACTTGAACGAAAATCCGGCAAAGTATCCTCTTGGTAGAC
>QNFP01000196.1 GCA_003645535.1 Gammaproteobacteria bacterium
AAATGAGCTGAGCAGGTAATTCCTGCAATATCAGTCTTTCTATTTGGCTTACTGTTCAGGTTTCTATTGGGCATTCTATTCGTCTTTCTGTTCGGCTTTCTATTCGGTATTCGTCTGTCCGCAAACTTATCGCAAAAAGTTTATTGCAGAAAACTTACCGTAAAATACCTATCGTAGAAAACTTACCGCAAAGAACCTATCGTAGAAAACCTGCCGCAGCTAAAGAGCCGTGTAAATTATTATTTTTGGTGGCCTGAAATCATCGCATAGATTCGCTAACCAGGGCCATTACCAAACGCTTACAAACGCATAAAAGTCAGGAAACACTCTCGTACAAGTTTTTTGCCATCCGGTGCCGAGCCTTAACTAACCACATGCCGAATAAAATAAGAGCCAATGTGCTGACAAAAAATAGCGCCTGCATTCCGGCTGGGCGAGCATCATAACCGATCAGGGTACGCAATATTTCACCGGTAATAGAGCCGTTCGTAACAAACCAGGAGCTATCCCAGATATCATAGCCAAGAGCGGGCAAATAGTCGGCCTGAATAAGATACTTGGCGGCCTGCCCTGCCATTCCGGCAGCCAGTAGAATAAGCATAATGGTCGTTACTGTGAACAGATGCTGCGTAGGAATTCGGATTAAACCGGCGTAAAGTGCAAAGCCCAACAGCAAACCGAACAACAGGCCCAACGCACTGCCGGTTGCCATCATATTGGCGGCCGACCCACTAGCGGCAATGCCATACATAAACAATACGATCTCGGCACCCTCACGCAGCACCGCAAGTCCGACAAGGATAAATAATACAGTTAATGGTTTGCTGCCCTGTTTTACCGACTCTCCGGTATGAGTCGCATCGTAAGACAATTGAGCGCCGTGATGGGACATCCATATATTATGCCAGGCCAGCATCACCACTACGGTCAGCAGTACCAGTGCATTAAATAATTCCTGCCCCATACCTTGAGCAAGGTCTGCGAGGCCATCAGCAAACCAGGCTATTACTAAAGCCCCCAACACGCCGGCAACAATGCCCCCGGTTACGGTAATGCCCCGGTAGCGCACGCCCTGAGTTGCGGCGCATACGATGCCGATAATCAGCGCAGCCTCGAGAACTTCACGGAAAACAATTATAAGAGAGCTAAACACGATTTATTTGCTACGCTATAGTCAGTCCACTGCCTACTCAGCGATGACCATGCCCTGGGCAGTATCCTGATTAAATTCGCCAAAAAAAGGATATTTACCGGGTTTCAGTGGGCCGATCAAAATTTTGGCTGTCTTATTGCCAGCGATTATCTTTTCCCGATGCATCTCATGACTTTCGAATTCTTCAGGTGTAGCATCCTGGTTTTCGACAATCAATTTGACCTTGGTGTTTGCTGGCACTACTACCTCAGCTGGTTGAAATTTGTGATTTTTGATTATTATATGAAACTCCGGCATCTGCTCCGCCTGAGCCAGAAATGGCACGGCAAGCATCATCGCCGCTAAAAATAAACTGTTCAAACCTTTCATATAAGCACCGTCATTGAATAAATCATTAATGTGCAAATGATAATGATTATTATTTACTTAAACAAGCTCTGATAGCTCGGCAACTTGATCTACCATAACAGAATGCCAGTTCGTGCTAGAACAGCAATGAATTATCTGCTCTACCCTTAGTCTAAAGCTCAACACTTATACACTTACTAGCCGCTATCGCTTTCTCTTTCGCCGTATCCACTGAGTCCCCTCGGGCCAGACAAACACCCATTCTGCGTCGGTTCTGGACTTCTGGTTTACCAAACAAACGAAGCTGAGTGTCAGGCTCCGCCAGTGCTTTGTCCACACCGAGGAAAGTAGGCCGTGTTGAATTTCCTTCTACCAGGATCACCGCTGATGCAGATGGCCCGTGCTGACAAATATTCGGAACAGGTAGACCAAGAATGGCCCGAACGTGCAGAGCAAACTGAGATAAATCCTGGGAGATCATGGTCACCATACCCGTATCGTGAGGCCGTGGGGATACTTCACTAAAAATTACATCATTGCCTTTAATGAATAACTCCACCCCAAAAATACCCCAACCTCCCAGTGCTGTGGTTACTTTTTTAGCCATCTGCTGGGCGGCATTCAGCGCAGCAGTACTCATTGCCTGAGGCTGCCATGATTCCCGATAGTCACCACCCTCCTGTCGGTGACCGATTGGCGCACAAAAGCTGGTGCCATCTCGATGACGAATAGTGAGTAAGGTTATTTCATAGTCGAAATCAACAAAGCCTTCAACGATCACCCGTCCCGCCCCGGTACGGCCACCCTCCTGGGCATGTTTCCAGGCGGCATCGATATCCTCGTCACTGCGAATCAAACTTTGCCCCTTACCGGAGGAACTCATAATCGGTTTCACCAGACAGGGCATACCGATTTCTGCAATCGCCCGGTCAAATTCCTGACGATTTGCAGAGAAACAATAAGAAGATGTCGCCAGGCCAAGCTCCTCTGCAGCCAGCCGTCGAATACCTTCACGATTCATTGTCAATTGCGCAGCTCGAGCTGTGGGAACTATATTTACCCCCTCCTCTTCTAATTCAACCAGAGTATCGGTGGCAATGGCTTCGATTTCCGGAATGACGTAATCGGGTTGCTCTGCTTCAATAATTTTGCGCAAGGCACTACCATCGAGCATGGACAAAGTGTAACTGCGATCGGCCACCTGCATCGCCGGAGCATTGTCGTAACGATCAAGAGCGATAACTTCAACGCCGTAACGTTGTAGTTCTATAGCTACTTCTTTACCTAGTTCCCCAGACCCACACAATAATGCTTTAGTGGATTTTGGTGAGAAAGGCGTACCTATAACTGGAGCTACCCTGGAGTTAGTCATACTGCAATATCCGCCACATTTATTAATAGATCAGCAATTGGGCTGCCTGTTTTTAGTCAGCTATTATACGACCGCATAATTGAATAATCGGCACATTTTTCACTCTTAGGCACATCCAGGCACGTCAACAAATATCTGTTCCGGATACGCAAATCCGGTAAAATCGACCACCTTTTTACTGCGTACATAGTTATGGTAGCGTTGGCATCCCCTTTCAAACCTGAACTACTCTCCCCCGCTGGCACATATAAAAGCATGCGCTATGCGTTTGCCTATGGTGCTGACGCTGTTTACGCTGGACAACCCCGGTATAGCTTGCGCGTACGCAACAATGAATTCAATCACCTGGACATCATGGCCGAAGCGGTTGCCGAAGCCCACGCACAGCAAAAACAATTTTATATCGCCAGTAATATTTCGCCCCACAATAACAAGGTCAGAACTTACCTGCGAGACATGCAAGCTGTTATCGACATGGCGCCAGACGCGCTTATCATGTCCGACCCTGGGCTGATTATGATGGTTAGAGAAAAATGGCCCGACATGCCTGTCCACCTCTCAGTACAGGCCAACGCAGTAAACTACGCCACCGTAAAATTCTGGTATAACCAGGGCATATCTCGCGTAATCCTTTCTAGAGAGTTGTCCCTGGATGAAATTGCCGAAATCAGTGAAGAATGTCCGGGCATGGAGCTAGAGGTGTTTGTCCACGGGGCATTATGTATTGCTTACTCGGGACGCTGCCTGCTGTCCGGTTATATGAATCATCGCGATCCCAATCAGGGTGCCTGTACCAACGCCTGCCGCTGGAAATACCAGGCTCACGAGGCCAGGGAAACTGAAACTGGTGATCTGACACCGGTAAACCCTGTAGCGAACTGGACACCCGAGCAAAACCTCAATGAAGTCTCAGACCAACTGGCGATAGACACACCCGTCATGTTACTTCAGGAAGCAAACCGACCAGGCGAACTGATGCCGGCTTATGAAGATGAGCATGGCACCTACATCATGAATTCGAAAGACCTCCGTGCAGTTCAGCATGTGCCAAAACTTATCGACATCGGTATTCAGTCATTAAAGATAGAAGGTAGAACTAAATCACACTATTACGCCGCACGCACAGCGCAAACATACCGGCGTGCTATTGACGAAGCCGTAGACGGTGTACCTTTCGACATAGGTCTGATGACTGAACTGGATCACCTGGCCAGTCGTGGTTATACCGAAGGTTTTTACCGACGACATGTCCCGGAATCTTTCCAGAATTACGAAAAAGGCGCATCGAGTAATGACAAGCAACAGTTTGTCGGCGAAATTATCGATATCGACAGCCACAAAGGCTGGATGACCATCGATGTTAAAAACCGCTTCGAATGTGGCGATACCATCGAAATGATTAACCCTGATGGTAACTTTTCATTCACTTTGCAAGCGCTGGAAAATACCCACGGCGAATCGATGAGTGCAGCTCCGGGTTCTGGACACATAGTGCGCTGCGCTATTCCTGAAGATATGCAATCCCATCAGGTCAATGAGTACTCTTTATTGATGCGCTACTTACCAGCAAACTGATTTTTGATCGAGCATAAATGACATGCCGCGCATCATTTTATTATTAGTCCTCGGTTTTATTCTCTGGTATTTGTGGCAGTACGCCAAAGGACTACAAAAAAAAGATCCGAAAGAACGCAAAGCGGCGTGGTGGAAATTTGTTTTTATAACACTGTTCGTGGTGACACTTAGCCTGGTGGTTACTGGCCGAGCTCACTGGTTAGCCGCCGCTGTCGCAGGTCTGTTACCTCTTGCAAAAAGTTTACTCGTACTCGGCGCACGCTCTATGCCACTATTCAACCTCTGGCAACGGCACAGCAGCTCACAGTTTGGCCCGCGAATCAAAACACCCTATCTCGATATCAAGATCAATCTGCGCAACGGCCACATTGACGGCAAAGTCCTGCAGGGAGAATTTGCAGAGTGCATGCTGTCCACACTGGATCGACTACAGCTCGACAAGCTGTTAGAAGCATTGCGCAACGTTGACCGCGAAGGCACGATGTTGCTCCAGGCCTATCTGGCTCGCCGATTTGGGGCTTCAGGTCAGCGAAGCGAGAGGCAGCAGGACTATCAGCAGCAATACCAGCGGCAACAAAGCCAGAGCAGCGGTGGAGTAACAAAACAGGAAGCCTGGCAAATTCTGGGACTGGAGCCAGAAGCCAATAAGGATACCATTATCAAGGCGCATAAGCGGCTGATCCAGAAACTGCATCCAGATCGTGGTGGCAACGATTATCTCGCCGCAAAAGTTAATGCAGCGAAAGATGTACTGCTGGACGGAAAATAATTCCCTGGATGACCCTGCTCACCCACATCCGTATAATAACGCCGCAGCTACTAAGCCCCGGTGGCACAGCTGGATAGCGCGGCCCCCTCCTAAGGGGCAGGTCAGAGGTTCGAATCCTCTCCGGGGCGCCAATTTCAACACGCTTATCTCAACATGCTAATTTGGGCATATAGTGTAAAAGAGGCTCCACAGCGTTTAATAACTGGTTAAATCACTATGTGTGAACTTCTTGGCATGAGTGCCAGTGTGCCCACCGACATATGTTTCAGCTTCGCAGGGCTAATGCGGCGCGGTGGGGCAACCGGCCCCCATCGGGATGGCTGGGGGATAGCCTTTTATGAAGGCAAAGGCTATCGAGCTTTCCATGACCCCGGTGCTAGCGCCGACTCAGAGATCGCCCGATTTATTCAGGGCTATTCCATCAAAAGCAATACTGTCATTTGCCATATCCGCAAAGCGAACCGCGGCAAAGTGTGCCTTGAAAACACGCATCCATTTGCCCGAGAGATATGGGGAAAAACCTGGTCCTTTGCCCACAATGGTCAACTCAAAGGCATTAAGAAATGGCCGCTTAAACATTATTCTCCAGTCGGCACCTCTGATAGTGAATATGCCTTTTGCTGGCTGCTAGATCAGATTCGTCTTGAATTTACATGTCCCCCCAAAAACCAAAAGACGATCTGGTTGTTTATTGAAAAAAAAGTGCGTGAGTTGGCTAGCCTGGGGGTGTTTAATATTTTAATGAGCGACTCGC
>QNFP01000197.1 GCA_003645535.1 Gammaproteobacteria bacterium
AGTGGCAGCGATAAATACGGCAACTTCTGATACACCGGCTGAAATAGCCCGCTCCAGGCCGCGCATATTGGGTGTGAGGGCAGAGTAAGTGACGCCCGTTTTGCGCTTGATGGTGCCGAATACCGCCTCGCTGCCGGCCATTTGCGGCACCCATTTAGGGCTCACGAAACTACCGCTTTCGATAGCCTGTACACCGGCATCGGCGAGCTTTTCAATAAGGGCGACCTTGGTCTCGGTATCTACCGGCTGTGGTTCATTCTGCAGGCCATCGCGAGGCCCAACTTCAAATATCTTTACACGCTTTGGCAGGTTCATAAGCTTTGTTCCGGTGTTGTCAGGACTTTATGCGCTTATTCGCTATCGGCAATGGCGGCTTCGAAATTAACCAGCTCTGCGCCACCATCAACCAGATCTCCGGGCTGGAAGTAGAACTCCACCACCGTGCCGTCAGCGGGGGCGCGAATGGTGTGCTCCATTTTCATGGCTTCCATAATGACGATAGGCTGGTCTTTACTGACTGGGCTGCCAGCCTCGACGGGCAGTGTGACGATGGTGCCGGTCATCGGTGCGGTAAGGCCACCATCGGCGGTATCGGCGTCGAGGTCACCGCAATCTGGCTCGATGATGCTGAACTGCAGCGCAGCATCCTGGGTAAACAGGCTGTAAACACCGTTATGGGTAACCACTGTGGCATGGATGCGGTGACCGTCGATATCGGCATGCAGATCAGTAGCATCCAGGGTGCCGCTTACCTGACTATGGAATGGCGTGTCAGTGCCGGGGGTGGACACAGTAAAACGCTGGGGTGCGGTTTCTTCAGCGACTACGGTGACGTTGCGGCCATTTAAAAGCAAAGAGTAGTCGTGGACTTTCGCGCCACAGTTGTTCCAGCCGTTGACGGCGTGCCAGGGCGAGTAGGGGTCGGCACTCTGCGATGCTCGCGCGGTGGCATCCTGCTCACGTTGGAGGATGAGATAAAGTGTCGCGAGTGACAGATGTAAGTCACTATCTTTGTCGTTGCTGTGGAAAATCAGTTCACGGTGTTTGTCGATAAAGCCGGTATCGAGATCGGCGGTGCGAAACGGCTCCGATGTGGCCAGGTTATAGAGAAATTCGACATTAGTGGTCATGCCGCTAATATGGTATTCGGTTAATGCCTGCGCCAGACGAGCCAATGCGCGGTCGCGATTTTCATCCCAGACAATGAGTTTAGCGATCATCGGGTCGTAGTAAACACTGACCTCGTCGCCCTGCAGTACACCGGTATCAACACGTACATAGGTGCTTTCTTCCGGCGGTTGCAGGTAGGATAATGTGCCGGTAACAGGCAGAAAGTCGTTATCCGGATCTTCGGCATAGATACGTGCTTCAAAGGCGTGGCCATTGATTTGCAGTTGATCCTGGCTCAGCGGCAGGGTTTGCCCGGCGGCGACGCGCAGCTGCCATTCGACCAGATCCTGCCCGGTAATCATCTCAGTAACCGGATGCTCGACCTGCAGACGGGTGTTCATCTCCATAAAATAAAAGGTGTCGTCTTTGTCGAGCAGAAACTCAACAGTGCCTGCGCCCTCGTAATTAATAGTACTGGCAGCGAGCAGAGCAGCATCGCCCATGGCGGTGCGTACTGTGTCGTTCATGCCCGGAGCCGGAGCTTCTTCAATTATTTTCTGGTGGCGGCGTTGTATCGAGCAGTCGCGCTCAAAAAGATAAACGCCATTCCCGTGCTGGTCACAAAAAACCTGTATTTCCACATGGCGAGGTTGAGTCAGGTATTTTTCTACCAGCATGCGCTCGTCGCCAAAGCTGGACAGGGATTCTCGTTTAGCGGCCTCCAGAGCTTCGTCAAATTCCTCGCTACTCCACACCTGCCGCATGCCCTTGCCACCACCACCGGCGGTGGCTTTGAGCAGAACCGGGTAGCCCATGTCATCGGCGTGTTTTTTCAATACCGCTGGGCTTTGCTCGTCGCCATGGTAGCCGGGCACCAGCGGTACACCGGCTTTTTCCATAATTGATTTGGCTGCGGACTTCGAGCCCATGGCCTCTATGGCAGCGACCGGCGGACCGATAAAGACAATGTTGTTCTGCTTGCAGGCCTCGCTAAACGCCGCATTTTCTGAGAGAAAGCCGTAGCCTGGGTGAACGGCCTGGGCACCGGTTTTTTTGGCGGCATCAATCACTCGTTCAGCCAGTAGATAAGATTCCTTTGAAGGAGCCGGGCCAATATTCACGGCCTCATCGGCCATGGTGACGTGCAGCGCATTGCGGTCGGCATCGGAATACACCGCAACGGTGCGAATCCCCATTTTGCGAGCGGTACGGATAACCCGGCAGGCGATTTCACCACGGTTAGCGATTAGAATTTTGTCGAACATAGTTTGTGTTTCCTGAAGCGACCGGGCAAAGCCCTGGACACCAAAATTACATTCTAAAGACGCCGAATTTGGTGTCTTCAATTTCTTTGTTAAGACTGGCGGAGATACACAGGCCCAGCACTGTGCGGGTATCTGCGGGGTCGATAATGCCGTCATCCCACAGCCGCGCCGAAGCGTAGTAAGGGTGGCCCTGTTTTTCGTACAGGTCGATCACCGGCTGCTTAAAGGTAGCTTCTTCCTCAGCGCTCCAGGTCTCGCCTTTGCCTTCGATTTGTCCCCGCTTGACTGTAGCCAGTACCCCGGCGGCCTGTTCGCCGCCCATAACCGAAATTCTTGCATTGGGCCACATAAACAAAAAGCGTGGATCGTAGGAGCGCCCACACATACCGTAATTGCCCGCACCAAAGGAACCACCGATGATGATAGTAAACTTGGGTACCCGAGCGCAGGCCACAGCGGTGACCATTTTTGCGCCATGTTTGGCGATGCCGTCGGCTTCGTATTGTTTGCCGACCATGAAGCCGGTGATGTTTTGCAGGAATACCAGGGGGATTTTACGCTGGGCACAAATCTCAATAAAGTGAGCACCTTTTTGCGCCGACTCGCCAAATAAAATGCCGTTATTACCAAGGATGCCCACCGGGTAGCCGTGAATACGGGCAAAGCCGCAGACTAATGTGGCGCCAAATAGCGCTTTGAACTCGTCAAATTCGGAGCCATCGACAATACGAGCGATAACCTCGCGAACATCGTAGGGCTGTTTGGTATCTTTGGGTACCACGCCATATATTTCCTGCGAATCGTAAAGCGGCTCGACTGGCTCTTTAATATCGAGTTGACTCGGTTTGACGCGATTTAGCCGCGCGACGGACTGTCGCGCCAATTTTAAAGCATGGTGATCGTTCTGCGCGTAGTGGTCGGTTACCCCGGAAGTGCGGCAGTGCACGTCGGCCCCACCCAATTCTTCAGCGCTAACAATCTCCCCTGTGGCCGCTTTCACCAGTGGTGGGCCACCAAGAAAGATCGTACCTTGCTCCTTGACGATAATAGATTCGTCAGCCATCGCTGGTACATAAGCGCCACCGGCTGTGCAGGAGCCCATGACTACAGCGATTTGCGGGATGCCCTTCGAAGACATCACCGCTTCGTTGTAGAAGGCGCGACCGAAGTGTAAACGGTCGGGAAAAATCTCGGCCTGCATGGGTAAAAATGCCCCGCCGGAATCGACCAGATAGATACAGGGTAGATTGTTTTCTTCGGCGATAGTTTGGGCGCGGACATTCTTGGTTGCAGTCAGGGGATAGTAGGTTCCGCCCTTGACTGTGGCGTCGTTAACGATGATCAGACATTCCTGACCGGATACCCGGCCAATACCAGTGATCATACTGGCTGCTGGGACATAATCGTCGTAGCATTCCCAGGCGGCGAAAAGGGAGAATTCCAGAAACGGACTGCCGGGATCGAGGAGGTATTTAAGCCTGTCGCGTGGTAGTAACTTGCCACGGGCAACATGGCGCTCACGGGATTTTTCGTTGCCACCGAGTTTGATCTGCTCAATTTTAGCGGTCAGGTCATCGACTAGCGTCTGCATATAGTCGACGTTAGCCAAAAAATCTGCGCTGTGGGGGTTAACTTTAGATTTCAATACGGCCATAAATGTGTTCTCACTCCGGCTTGGATTCCAGGATTTTGGGGAAGGTCGCCCTATGAAAGCCGTTGTAGGCTTCGTTGTTGCGTTGTGCCCGTTTGATTTTTCGACCGAGAGGAGAGCTTAAACACAAAGAGCTACCACCATCAATCTTAAGGGTGACGCCGTTAATATAGCTTGCCCCTTCGCTGAGCAGGAAACATACGGCCGAGCTAACTTCAGATTCAGTGCCGACGCGATTTAAAGGCACCGACTCAGGGAAATGGGGAATGCACTCCAGCATTTCCGGGTCTTCGTAAGTGTCGAGGCCAGAGGAGGCCAGATAACCGGGCGCCACAGCGTTAAGTCGCACGCCGGCATAAGCCCATTCAACGGCGGCGGTTTGGGTGAGGTTTTCCATACCCGCACGGGCGGCCCCAGAGTGGGCCATGCGGGGCATGCCGCCAAAGTTGTCAGCGGTGATATTGACGATAGCGCCGCCGTGTTCTTTCATCGACTTTAGAAATACTGCCTTGGAAACAATAAAACCGCCGAGTAGGTTGGTGCGCACGACAGCAAGAAAACCGTTAGGGCTTATATTTTCAAGGTCGGCGGGGAATTGCCCGCCGGCGTTGTTGACCAGGCCGTGGATGGGACCATGGTCGGCGATAAATTTATCGATAACGACGTCGACAGCGTCGGCATCGCGAATATCAGCACAACCGTAAGCACAGATAGCGCCAAGGTTATCATTTTCAATCTCGCCTTTGACTGTGACGAGTTTTTCTTCGGTTCGGCCTATCATTAAAATGTTTGCGCCCAGGGAGGAGAGCTCGTGGGCGATACAGCGACCGAAGCCACTACCGGAGCCGGTGACCAATATCGTCTGACCCCGAAAAAGGCCCGTTTTTAGTACAGACTGGTAGCTCATTATTCTCCCCTTTTGGCTTTAGTTAGATTAGCTGCTAGTTTATATCAGGCTTTATACGTTAGTTCGTTATCTGGATTCATTAAATAGCTCTCTGCCCACAAGCATGCGGCGAATTTCCGAAGTGCCTGCACCTATCTCATAGAGTTTTGCATCTCTTAGCAGACGTCCGGTCGGGTACTCGTTGATGTAGCCATTACCGCCCAGGGCCTGGATGGCCTGTAACGCCATTTGCGTGGCTTTTTCCGCGGTGTACAGAATAACGGCAGCGGCATCTTTGCGCGAATCTTCGCCGCGGTCACAGGCTTTGGCCACCGCGTAAAGGTATGCACGCGAAGTATTCAGGTCAACATACATATCGGCCAGCTTTCCCTGCATTAACTGAAACTCACCAATGGGCTGGTTAAACTGCTTGCGGTCGTGGTAGTAGGGGATAACGATATCCATACACGCCTGCATCAGGCCGACTGGGCCGCCGGACAGCACCGTGCGCTCATAGTCGAGACCGGACATCAGCACCTTAACGCCTTCGTTCTCTTTACCGAGGATGTTTTCTGCGGGCACTTCACAGTCTTCAAAGACCAGTTCGCCGGTATTAGAGCCGCGCATCCCCAGTTTGTCGAGCTTTTGCGCACGGCTGAAGCCCGGGAAATCTCGCTCAACTATAAAGGCGGTGATGCCTTTTGAGCCTTTAGCAGGTTCCGTTTTAGCGTAAATTACATAGGTGTTGGCGTCTGGACCGTTGGTTATCCAGAATTTGTTGCCATTAAGAATGTAGTGATCACCGCGCTTTTCTGCGCGAAGCTTCATGCTCACTACATCGGAACCGGCACCAGGTTCGCTCATTGCCAGTGCACCGACATGTTCGCCAGAGCAGAGCTTCGGCAGGTACCTGGTTTTTTGCTCGTGGCTGCCATTTTTACGAATCTGGTTAATGCATAGATTTGAGTGGGCACCGTAGGAAAGACCCACTGCAGCTGAGGCTCGAGATATTTCTTCCATAGCCACAACATGGGCCAGGTAGCCCATGTCGGTGCCA
>QNFP01000198.1 GCA_003645535.1 Gammaproteobacteria bacterium
GACGATCTTACTCTGATATATCCAGGAGTAACCAATAAAGAGACAGGCTGGCAAGCTGCCAAATTAATTGGGGCTTCGACGAATGGTAATTTTGTGTTGGGAGACCATCGTTTTAAGGAAGACATCAGCAAAACGCCAGGAAGGCGAGTTATACCTGGAAAAGCAGGGCGACCAGTTAAAAATGAATCATAAACGTGGTCTGTCCCCTAATGTTATCTAATGTTATCCTGGGAAATTGGAAATTCAACCATACCTTCCCTTAAGTAATAGGGAGCATATACCTCTATAGTTAGCTCCCCACGCTCATCTGAATCGATTTTTCGATACTTTAACGTCCGAGTTGCTATTAAATCTTGATTCATTGCTTACACATAACGCCTGAAGCTGCAGCGCGCAGCGTCCGCCAGCCTTGACTTGTTAAGGTTTATCGCTAGAATGTACGGAGTTTCAGTACACCTTAATAGTGGTGCCATAATGGATAGTGTAAGCGTAAATAAGTTTAGAGACAATTTGAAATCCTTTGTTGAACAGATAGTTACGGAACATACTCCTCTCAAAGTCACTCGAAGATCTGGCGAAGACTTTGTTGTCATAAGCGCTGATGATTGGGAGCGGGAGCAGGAAACTCTCTATGTACTTCAAAATAAAAACCTGATGAAGCAAATTGCTGCCTCTTTGAATTCCCATAATAAAAAAGCTGGCTATCGGCCTAACCAGGACGAACTCAATGAGATCACTGGTATTTGAAGGGAGCTCATGGGCCGAGTATGAGCTGCTCCGCGAGAAAGACAAAAAAATGCGCAACTCTCTTCGCGAACTGCTGAAGGAGATGTTGCGTAGTGATCCAGCGTCCGGAATAGGAAAACCGGAGAAGCTGAAGCATAACCTGGCTGGATTGTGGTCAAGAAGACTCACCCAAAAGGATCGACTAATCTATAAATTTGACGACAACTACCTCTACGTTTTTGCCATTGGTGGACATTACAACGATCGCTGATAAAGAACCTTAACGCTTCAAGCACCCCTGTTCCTTCTAGTGGTGAATACATCCTGACGATTTTACTCTGACATATCCAGGAGTAACCAATAAAGAGACAGCGCTGACAAGCTGGCAAATTAATTGGGGCTTCGACGAATGGTAATTTTGTGTTGGGAGACCATCGTTTTAAGGAAGACATCAGCAAAACGCCAGGAAGGCGAGTTATACCTGGAAAAGCAGGGTGACCAGTTAGAAATGAATCATAAACGTGGTCTGTCCCCTAATACGTTAATCTAATGCTTACGTAACGCAACAAAATTAACAAAAGGGCTACAGAGCCAACAATCGCCATAGGGATTGCCAACCCCCCACCTATTACCCCTATCGGCCTAAACACACTCCATATTCACATAACGCCAAAAGCTGCGGCGGTGAAACCGTCCGTAGCCTTTACTTGTTAAGGCTGCCACTGGATATCTACCTTTCTATGTTGATTGGCACAATCGCGTAGATAAAGGTTGATTAGACTCTGGTAGGGAACACCTGAATCTTCGGCCATTTCTTTGAAATAGTCGATGACGTCTTCACTAAGGCGAATTGTGACAGATTTCTTTAATTTGGAAGCGTATGGGTTTTTCCGAGACTTCATTTTGGAAAAGTCGTATTCCTTTCTCATGACTGCTCACCTCTATAATGCTGCTGCTCAGTTTTTGTGGCTTTTCGTGCTGAAATAATCCGTAACACTTCGCTATCTTCTCCGCGTTCACAGTGGACAACAACGAGCACCCGTGAAAGATTACTCATGCCGAGCAGTAAGAACCTTTCTTCAATACCGGGGCTTTCGTCGTAGAACTGAACCGCGAGATCATCGTAGAAGACAGATTTAGCCTCCTCAAAAGAAACACCGTGTTTCTTGACATTGGACCTGGCTTTACCTGGATTCCACTCAAACCTAATCATATGTACATTGTATGTACAGCGGGCGGAGTGTCAAGAGCCTTAACTATTATTGAACGCCACGTGCAACATATGTTGCGAACGCGTGCACGTGTGCATGATGTACCCGTATTTGGACATAAACGCGCAGATGCGACATATCATTCCCTGATTGATTAATTATTTTCGTCACAATACATTGATTTTAAAGAAAAAAACAATAGGTCAAAAAATTGCCACAAATATGAAGCGCGTGCTCAATTATGTGGCGTTTTAGCACTTAAATGAACACGCGCGATATATGTTGCTAAATTCTATACCGTTAAACTGCCCGTAACCCATTGAAATATATAGGCATAACAAAGCGTGCTAGCAATAACCTCAGATGAACGCACAAGATTAGCTTTTGAAGAATTTAAATATACTATTTACAAATACATTACTGTTGCCTAAAAGGAGTTGCCATAAACAACAATCCGTTTATGCCTTCGAAAAAGCAAGGGGACTAGAAACGGTGCCTCTCCAAATCCACCAAAATCAAGAAATCATAAAAAAAGAGCCACCTTAGCATTTATACTAAGCTCCTCTCCAACTTGCCTGACGGTTACACCAGCCTGGTTGGCGAAGGACACAGCTTCTCATTTAAACTCTTCGGAGTATTTTCTTCGGTTTTGCATGACATACCTCTGGGGCCATTATTGCCCTTTTCGGATATGTCCAGAAAGATGGGGTAAAACCCAACCAGCTGTAACCTAAAAGGAAGCAATTATGAAACTGAAAAGTAAAGCGCTTCTAGCGCTAATTTGCTCATTGTCAGCATCATGCGTAATTGCCGGGGATTGTGTGGGTTATTCTGGCCCCGGGGGGCCATGCTACACAGGTGCCGATGGTGGTGGTTACTCTGGACACGGTGGAAATAATACCGACAAATGGAATCGGCCTAATCCTAATTGCTAAACGAAATGCCCAGCCAAGCGACGAAGACGGACGTTGAATATGCTAAATCTTACCCGCCTGTCTGGCCAAACCTTTATCCTCATACGAAGCGTGAAGAAACCCGGATTCATTTCAAGCTGGACTGTCAGCAAATCAAACTCTCGATTGGTGCGCCCAGGTCTGTAAAAATTCTGCGTGGTGAGCTATTAGAGCGAAGCTGCCTTGATGGCCGTGAGCCTGACTAGCTATTTAGTTAATGTGGGCTAAGAAGTTGGGTAAGCTAATTATTGTTTTGTAAGTTATAGATTTATAATGACTTGTGGCGGATGGGCAGACTGCATACTTTTCGTATGCTCGAAATTGCGGTAAAACGCTTGCACAACGGTTGCATTCGTCTAATGGGCAGGCATAAAAAAAGACTTATATCTCTATAAGTCTTTGATTTATATGGCTCCGCCTGCTGGGCTCGAACCAGCGACCCAATGATTAACAGTCATTTGCTCTACCAACTGAGCTAAGGCGGAGTAGCTAAGCGGGCGCTATGTTATAGTCCCGCCTCTGGGTAGTCAAGACCATACTAACAGACCATAACGACACACTGACGGCTAACTGGCGGGCCCTGTTTTCTCAGGCCGGTTTGTTGTTAGTTGTTATCAGAATATATTCCCTGCTGGCTATTTTTATGCACAAACCCTTCCAAGTTGTCAGCGATTACAAGCCAGCTGGCGATCAACCCAAAGCGATAAAGCAGTTGGTTGAAGGACTGCAAGCGGGTCTGGCAGCAATGACCCTGCTCGGTGTAACCGGTTCTGGAAAAACCTTCACCATCGCCAAGGTGATTGAGGAGGTGCAGCGCCCGACCATTGTTATGGCGCACAACAAAACGCTGGCCGCTCAGCTTTATGGGGAGTTAAAAGATTTCTTCCCGAAAAACTCGGTTGAGTATTTTGTTTCCTACTACGATTACTACCAGCCGGAAGCTTATGTACCTGCTTCAAATACCTATATAGAAAAAGATGCCTCTATTAACAGGCATATAGAACAGATGCGTCTGTCGGCGACCAAGGCTTTGATGGAGCGGCAGGATGTCATCGTGATTGCGACTGTGTCCGCTATCTATGGACTGGGTGATCCTGAGTCCTATTTGAAAATGGTTCTACACGTTGTACGCGGTGATCATATTGATCAGCGTGAAGTGCTGCGGCGTCTTGCCGAGTTGCAATATACCCGCAATGATGTCGCCTTCGAGCGAGCCAATTATCGTGTTCGGGGTGACGTCATTGATATTTTCCCGGCAGATTCAGAACGCGAAGCGGTGCGTATAGAACTATTTGATGAGGAAGTAGAGAATATTTCCTTGTTTGATCCCCTTACTGGTGAGGTGATTCAACGCCTGCCAAGAATTACTATCTATCCCAAATCACATTATGTAACGCCCCGTGAAAAAATTATCGAAGCCATCGAAGAAATCAAGGTGGAACTGGTCGACAGGCTGGAATATCTGCGCAGCAAAGATAAGTTAGTGGAGGCTCAACGGCTGGAAGAGCGCACCCGTTATGATCTGGAGATGATGCAGGAGCTTGGTTATTGTTCTGGTATCGAAAATTATTCCCGTTACCTGTCTGGCCGGGAACCGGGGGAACCACCTCCCACGTTATTTGACTATTTGCCTGACAATGCCTTGCTGGTGATTGATGAATCCCATGTTTCCGTTCCTCAGCTCGGCGGCATGTATCGGGGTGACCGCTCGCGCAAAGAGACTTTGGTGGAGTTTGGTTTTCGCTTACCCTCGGCGCTGGACAACCGACCGATGCGCTTTGATGAATGGCAAGGTCTGATCCCGCAAACGATATTTGTATCGGCCACGCCTGCAAAATATGAGGCTGAACACGCAGAGGCGGTCATCGAACAAACGGTTCGACCCACAGGGCTGGTGGATCCAGAAATATCTGTAAAACCTGCAAGCAGCCAGGTTGATAGCGTGATGGGGGAGATCAATACCTGTGTGGTTCGTGGTGAGCGGGTGTTAATCACTGTTTTAACCAAGCGCATGGCAGAAGATCTGACTGAGTATCTGGGTGAGCATAATATCCGGGTTCGTTATATGCATTCAGACATCGATACCATAGAGCGGGTGGAAATTATCCGCGATTTACGACTCGGTGAGTTTGATGTGCTGGTTGGCATTAATCTGCTGAGGGAAGGTCTTGATATGCCCGAAGTGTCTTTGGTGGCAATACTGGATGCTGATAAGGAGGGTTTTTTACGCTCTGAGCAATCATTGATTCAAACCATTGGTCGTGCCGCCAGGCATGTTAACGGTCGGGCGATCCTTTACGGAGATGTAGTGACTGGATCAATGCAGCGCGCGATAGACGAAACCAGTCGCCGTCGAAAAACGCAACAGGAACATAATAAGATTCATGGAATTGTGCCGCAGGGTATCGTTAAACCGGTCAAAGATATTCTCGAAGGCGCTGTTAGTACGGCTGGGCGTAGAGGGCAGGGCAGAAAGGTAGCAGATTCACGCGGGTCTTATGAGGTGGGTGGTCCAGTAAAGAACCTTTCGCCCTCTGAGCTGGCTAAACAGATAGATGCTATGGAACAGCTGATGTATGAACATGCCCGCAACCTGGAGTTTGAGGAAGCCGCCCTGGTGAGAGATAGATTAGATGAGCTAAAGCGTCAGCATTTCGTCGGGGCAGCGTAAAACATAGGTGGTTATGGCGCTCCCGGTGCCTTTATTCTTTCGTTCCGTCGATTATCTGCAAACTGCCCTGATCCACTAGCTGATCCACCAGCGTGGTTTCTTCTGTGGAGAGTTTAGCCATATCCTGTTGGCTAAATTGCTGGTGTTCGCTGAGCAGGGATGCCAATCGGAAAGTGGCCGGATAAATTTCTCCGTCAACAGCTAATAAGGTCTGACCCGGAGCCTGGTCTACCCTAACGTTAGGAGTAATGGCTGCACACCGAGAAGCGGGATGCCAGGCTAACTGCTCACCCCTTGCCAGGGCGAGTTGCCAGGGCAGTTTATGTTTATCGGTAATCAGTTCGAGGTCAGGGTATTTACGCGTTGTCATAAAACGGGCAAAC
>QNFP01000199.1 GCA_003645535.1 Gammaproteobacteria bacterium
AGCTACACGCAACTATGATGATATTCCCGATACGATATTTGGGCGGAGTAGGGCATCATCAGTAAAAATACGCCAGCGTTATGAGTTGCTGTTTACCTTGATTCAAAAGACAGGCCTACGCATTAGTGAAACTCTAGGCTTAAAGGTAAGTGATATTCGTGTAGTGGATGGTATGGCACAATCTGTAAGGGTGATAGGGAAGGGCAACAAGGAAAGACAAGTGCCATTACCTGAAGGATTTATGCGTGAATTAGCATTGGCCGTTGTTGATAAATCCCGTGATGAATACCTGTTTGCTAAAAAGCCCGGTGGAAAACCCATTGGCCAACATGCTGTTAGGGCTTATTTAAAAAAACTGATGGATAAGGCTGGTATTGATAAAAAGGTAACACCTCATAAATTAAGGCATACTTACGCCACGCGATTGCTAGAAAAAGATGTGCAGTTGATTGATATTCAGGCTTTGCTAGGGCATGAAAGTATTGCTACTACGCAGATTTATACTCATGCGGGACAGGAGAGGTTGAGTAAGTTAGTGGCGGATATATAAAGTATAAGCTATGATTACAAACGAACCACATTGAACCAAGGCATTTATTATGGCTACTGAAGCATTTACTGTTAGAGCTGAATCAAACATCGTACACCAGCTTGATCATATAGCAGGGTCACTGGATAGATCGCGTAATTATCTAGTAAACCAAGCTATTCAAGAATATTTGGAAACCCATGCTTGGCAAATTGAAAAAATCACCCAAGGAATAGAAGCTGCTGATAATGGTGAGTTAGTCGAACATGATCAAGTTATGCAAGAAATGGACGTATTGATTGAACAGAAAGTCAAAGATAAAGCGTGAAAATAGTCTGGACTGAGCCTGCTAGACAGGATTTACGGGGAATCTTTGAATACATAGCCGAAGAAAACCCTAGAGTTGCTCGCGCTTTGCTTGCTGAAATTAAAGAGCGCGTAACCGTGTTACAAAATAATCCTCAGCTGGGACGCAGAGGTAGGGTGGAAGGTACACGAGAGTTAGTTTTATCGGGAACGCATTACCTTTTGCCATATCGAATAAAAAACCAACAAATTCAGGTTTTGGCTGTTTTCCACACATCCAGAGAATGGAAAATGGATGCGTATGGCAATAAAAACTTTACAAAGAGCTAGTGGGTTTAAGCTTTACAATATTTTAATTGCTGGTAAATCAGCCAAAATATATTTTTTGAGAGTGTAGATGACAAAAGAACAACAGATCGAAGAAGCTTTAATTGCCAAGCTAAAAGATCTAAAATACACCTACCGTGAAGATATCCGCGACCGCGAAGCACTAGAGCAAAACTTCCGCCAAAAATTCGAGACCCTCAACAGAGTCAACCTAACCGGCTCAGAGTTCGCCCGCCTGCGCGATGAAATCGTCAACGCCGATGTATTCACCGCTGCCAAAACCCTGCGCGAACGAAACACCTTCCAGCGTGAAGATGGTACACCGCTGCAATACACACTGGTCAATATCAAAGACTGGTGCAAAAATGAATTTGAAGTCATCAACCAGCTACGCATCAACACCGACAACAGCCATCAACGTTACGATGTGATTTTGCTCATTAACGGCATGCCCGTGGTGCAAATTGAACTTAAAACGCTGGAAGTGAGCCCACGCCGCGCGATAGAGCAAATTGTCGAATACAAAAACGACCCCGGTAATGGCTACACTAATACGCTGTTGTGCTTTATGCAGCTGTTTATTGTCAGCAATCGCGTTAATACCTATTACTTCTCTAACAACCACAGCCAGCATTTCAGTTTTAATGCCGACGAACGCTTTTTACCTGTTTATCAACTTGCCAGCGAAGATAATACAAAAATCACCCATTTGGACGACTTTGCCGATAACTTTCTTGCCAAATGCACATTAGGGCAAATGATCAGCCGCTATATGGTTTTGGTGACCAGCGAACAAAAACTGATGATTATGCGCCCCTACCAAATCTATGCGGTTAAGGAGAGCATAAAAAAGCGGGGTGTATTCCTCTCTAGCCTTTCCCACGCCAACGATCTGGGCGATACTCAAAGTTTAACCGATTTGAGTACTGTCCCGAATGAAAAACTATTCCATCAAGATCGCCCTTCGTGGAGTGAGTCCGATGATCTGGCGTCGCCTTCGGATTCCCGGGTCTACATCATTAGCCGATTTACACCACATGATCCAAATCGTTTTTGGCTGGGACGATGACCATTTACATCGCTTCCATATTTATGGGAAAGATTATGGCATTGCCTATGTGGGCGGTCTATCTTTTTCTGATAACCCTTATGCTGTGTACCTTGACGATTTTGAATTTGATGTCGGTGATCGGTTTACTTACGAATATAACTTTTTCGAACTCTGGCTTCACGACATCCGGATCGAGGCGATTGAAACGGTGTCTACATCGCCCAGTGGCCCATTTTGCATCAAGGGTAATGGCATGCCAAGCGCTACAAAATACGATGAAGTTGAGCGGACAATGGATCTCGTTAAAGCGATCGTCAATTCGGATAAATCTACCACGGTGGAAGATATCCTCTGCCAAATAGAAGCACTCGATGCGGTGCGGTTTAATCGCAAAAAAGTCAATCACCGTTTAGCAGACATGTCGGACTGAAAAGCATAAAATCACCCAGAATAAGGTTGCTAATTATTTGACGGAGACACGGTGATGCATATTAAAATTCAGGTGGTGATTGAAGAAGAGTTTGGCCAAACCACGATCGAGGATATCGTTCAGTTCGAGAAAGGATCTGAGCAATTGAATTCCGTGGGTTTATCGTTGTTGGAATCAAAACAGTTACTGCAGGCATTGCAGAAAACAATCGTCTTACACCAAGCCGACAGCTATACAACAGCCCATCAGGAATGTCCGTGTTGTCACAACAAGCGTACGATCAAAAGCTATCATACGATCCAATTCAGAACCCTATTTGGAATCGTTTCGATTCCTAGCGTGCGCCTCTATCACTGTGCTTGTGACAACACATCGGCGAAATCATTCGGTCTGTTAAACGAATGGCTGCCCGAGCATACCAGCCCTGAATTGCTGTATATCGAGACAAAATGGGCGTCGCTGATGTCGTATGAATCAACGGCAGACTGTCTACATGACGTATTACCGGTGAATCAATCATTAAACCCCGCGACGGTGCGAAATCATTTACACACTGTCGCGAAACGCATGGAGACAGAGCTGGAAGGCAAACCCGATCATTTATCGGGTTGCCCGAGAGACTGGGGAAATTTGCCAAAGCCTGATAAACCGATGACAGTTGGCATAGATGGCGGTTATGTTCGAAATTGGAACGAAAAGAACACCCATCTCGAAGTCATTGCAGGGAAATCGTATTCAGCAACCCAACCGTCTAAACGCTTTGGTTTCGTCCAGAAAATGGATGATCATCCACAGCGACGCTTAATGAACGTGCTGGAGCAGCAAGGTATGCAGGCCAATCAACAAATCACCTTTTTATCCGATGGTGCTGATAACGTCAGAGAGTTGCAATACTACATGTACCCCGAATCTGAGCATGTCTTGGATTGGTTCCATGTGACGATGAAGCTTACGGTACTCAATCAATTCGCTAAAGGGCTGGCGCATTCGGACCCAGATGAAGGAGCGAAGGTCACGAAAGCCTTAGAGAGTACCAAATGGTACCTTTGGCATGGCAATGTTGAGAGGGCATTGGATAAAATTGAGGATTGTTCTGATCTATGTAATGATGAAGAGATTCACTATCAGAACCGAAAGAAATTTCTAAAACACCTGAAGGAAATGGACACCTATATTCGAAATAATCAGCATTTGATCCCGAATTATGGCGAAAAGTGGCGCTATGGCGAAACCATATCCACGGCTTTCGTTGAATCCACGATTAACGAAGTCGTAGCCAAGCGGATGGTTAAAAAACAGCAAATGCAATGGACGCATGAAGGTGCACACTATCTGTTACAGACGAGAACGGCCGTACTGAATAACGATTTACACCATCATTTTGAACGCTGGTATCCGGGGTTAAAGATTGAAAACAGTGTTGAGGAGCCAGAGTCAACGAAATTAGCGGCCTGATTTTTTTTTACAAACACCCCGCTTTTTTATGCTCTCCTACAGGAAAAGATAAAGGAACTGGAACACAAACAAAATGATTGTCAGGTGATAACAGGCAAGGGTATAAGGTGTAAAAGCAATGGATTATACAAGGCCGTAGTACACGGTATAGAAATCAATGTATGCGGACAACGTAAAAAACAACTACAAAATAAATAAGCGTGTGAACATAAGTTCACTATAGGCGTCGGTTTTTTTTACACTATTATTTTCTAGTATCAACCTTCAATAGTTGATTAAAATCAATTTGTTATTATCATGTAATGATGCTTGTAAGCATATAATTACAAAAAAAACAGTGATTAATGTCACATTTTTTTACACTCTGCAATTTATAAAAAATATTAATCTCTACCTATAGATAGAAAATTACTTAAATAATTAACCAAACTAATGACAGTAAAAATATGAACAGGTGATGTAAATGCACATAAGTTCATTATCAACTAAACTATAAATGTCTAACGTCATATATCGGCTTTATGAGCAACAGAAGATAAAAAAGTCACCTCAAATGAGATGACTTTAATTCTGGGTAACTACGTTAAACTTAGATAGTCCCATGTTTAAGGGTTACTAAGCCAAGACCGATGACGCTGCCATGCGCTTGACCCCGAAATAGGATGCGAACCCTAAGGCAAACAGTATTGCCATTGATGGCTCGGGGACTGCGGCGGGATTTGCTGATACCGAACTGCCTTCTCGCACGAAAATCCGCCAGGCGTCGACACTTCGACTGGCATAGGGGCCGCCTCCGACGACGCTGGTGCCTGCCTCAGTAGATGGAATAGATGAGTAGCAGGAATTCTGGTACCATGCTCCATACAACTCCGCGCATAGGCCAGGCATATCCGGGCTACCCACCGTTGCCCACGCACTTCCCAGGGTGTGAGCCCCGAAAGTACCCACCAAGTCGCCTGTAGCGATAGTCCACAAGGCGGGATCTGCCTCGAAAATCCCATGATAGCCACCCGTGTAAAACCCGTCGAATATAACCGAGCCATTCTCGACTATCTGATGTCTAATCTGAGTGTCCGAATTAAGCGCTAATAAGGACAAATCACGTGTGTGTGTGCTGTTGATTCCTACAGTTCCCGTGTTAGCAACCATGTCGCTGGAAGCTGAAGGTGAATTCTCCAACGAAACAAGGCCCAGCGTCCAACCACCACCGAAAAACGTCATGTCTGCATATATGTCGAAAGAACTATTACCGCCGGTACCGTCGGTGTCTATTGTATATATACCATCGCCTGCTCCGGCGTTGTTCTGAAGGATATCTAGGGCTGAGATAGGGATAGCTTGTACAGTAATTGATGGTAATGCAAGCAAAAGACTGAGGGTAATGAGATGTAGTTTCATGAGTAGCGACTCCTATTGACTGGTAAAATAAATGTTACGCAATATCTATACCAACTTCATTTAAAAAACTTACCAAACAAACTACCAACACTAGAAGCAGATTCAGCACTAGAGCTGGGCTTATGCTCAAGCAGTGCTAATAATCGTTTCTCTCTCTCAAGTGATTCAGACTTTAACTCTTTAATATCATTTTGGAGTTGTTCTATTTGATTCTTAAACCAAGTAACGGTCTCAGTCTCATGACGTAACAGTGGCATAGTAGTGGTTATACTATTTGCACTATCATCAGCTTTTAACTCCCCAAATACACGCATCAATTCACTAGTATCGATTTTACCATCAGAATCTTTTGATAGCTTACCTTGCTCCTGATGGATCGCTACGAGAAAGTGGAAAAAAGTTATTGAAAAAAG
>QNFP01000200.1 GCA_003645535.1 Gammaproteobacteria bacterium
ATGGTCGGCGCTAACCCAGAACTTGAAGCTGCTACCGGCACTGAAGAAACCAATACCGCCAGCAGAACCACTGCATTGGCACAATGCCCTTATTGCGGGGTGGGCTGTGGCACGGTGATTCAGGCCGAAAATGGCAAGATTGTCTCCATGCGACCCGATAAGGAGCATCCCACTAATTATGGCCTGCAGTGCATTAAGGGCCTGACCGCCGCTGAGCCTATTTATGTCGATCGCATGGAGGGGGATTCCTATGTGCGCAAGGATGTCTGGGCCGAGTGGCAAAAACCCGATCATGGTGATCTGGAATATATCAGTAAAACCAAAGGCTCCTTTGATGAGGAGCACTTTGTGCGGGTGTCCTACGAGGACGCCAGCGAGTTGGTCGATCATAAAATCGCCCACCTTGCTAAAAAGTATACGGGTAACTCCATAGGATTATATGGCTCCGGTCAGCTGACACTGGAAGGTCAGTATATGGAAAATCTGTTTATGAAAGGTGTGCTGGGCTCTAATACCATTGAGGCTAATGCACGCATGTGTATGACTTCTGCGGTTACCGGCTATTTTAAAATCCTCGGTTCAGATACACCGCCGCTGGCTTACGAGGATATCGAGTTGTCTGACATGATCATGCATTTTGGTCACAACGCTCGAGAGGCCCATCCCATTATTTTCTGGCGCGCTGCTGACCATAAAAAGAACAAGGATATTTCAACGGTTGTAGTGGACCCACGTTATACCGGCACGGCCAAGGGTTATGAAGATATCAACCCGGACAATTCCGTACATGTGCCTATCCTGAATGGGGATATCAGCTTTCTAAATGCGATAGCCCATGTGCTGCTGAAGGATTATCCAGATGTGATCGACTGGGATTTTCTGCGTGCGCACGCCACTGGCTGGAAAGAATATGTTGAAGCTGTGACCAATGATTACAGCCCGGAACAAGTGCAGGATCGCATGGGCGGGCCAAATCATGACGTATCACCGGAACTAATTCGCCGGGTTGCCGGTATGTTTGCCGAAGCTACCCGTAAGCGCCTGGCTCGCGCCAAGGGCAAGCAGGGTGGTGCGGATGTTGCTATGGAAGGCGGTTATGGCGGCGTTATTATTATGTGGGGCATTGGTTATAACCAGTCTATCCACGGTCAGCACAATGTAATTTCTGTTATTAATCTGTTGACCCTGACGGGTAACCTGGCCAAACCGGGCTGTGGACCATTTTCCATGACAGGGCAGCCCAATGCGATGGGCGAGCGGTTTACTGGCGGGCTGACCGGGCGCTTGCCATTTAATCAGCCTCTGAAAAATGACGAGCATCGTGCCCATATCGCCAAACAGTGGCGGGTTCCCGCACGGAATCTGGAAACTGCAATGAATGCCAAGAATCCGGGTATGGCGGTGGGTATGATGGAGCGGGCCCTGAAGGGTGAAGTAAAGGCGATGTTTCTGGTTTACGCGACCCATGTCGATTTGCCAGATCAGGACAATCTGATTCGCCCGGCTTTAAACAAAACCTTCAATGTGGTGCAGGAGATCTATCGCCACGCACCTAATAATCTCTACGCCGATGTTATCTTTCCGGCGGCGACCTGGGGTGAGGTCGATGGTGTTTATATCAGTTCTGAACGGCGCCTGAATATTGTTGAGCAAGCGGTTATGCCGCCACCAGGGTGCCGCCCCGATCTCGATATGGTGATCGATAAAGCCAGGGGTGTTGGCAAGCTGCTGGGTCTCGACATGGATAATACCCTGCCATACAAAAGAGGCGAAAATGGTTTTTATGATGCCGAGGAGATCCTCCGTGACATCCTTCGCGCTTCCGCCGGTACCGATACCGACCTGACTGGTATTCTCGACGTAGAACAGGTAGAAAATATTAGTCCCTACGAACAACTCAAAAAGTTGCGTGGCATTCAGTGGCCAGCGCCTACCTATGCCATCGCTAAAGCCGGTGGCACCAAGCGCCGCTTTATGATGCAGGAAGGTGAGTGGAAGACCAGACCTTACGGTTACTTTCGTACTAAAGATGGCAAAGTGAACATGAAAACCTGCCATCAGGATTACACCGATCGTAAAGCTATTACTGAAAAATTGATGGAGTTTGGTAAAAAGCCAGGTCATTACACCATCGATCATATTGATTTGCTCACCGAAGCGCGCGACAAAGGCTTAACGCCGGATATGCCAGATGAAGATTATCGCGGCAAAAAATGGGACGATGTACCTGACGATAAATACCCCTACTGGCTTGGGTTGGGGGTCGTTTATGAGCACTTCCATACCGCTAAATCCATGCGTAGCCCCACCACCCGTCGACTGGTGCCGGAGATGTATGTGGAGATGCATCCCGATGATGCTAAGGATCTGGGTATCGAAGATGGCGACAAGATCAATTTGATTACCCGCCGCGGTGAGTTCCAGGCCAAAGCTCAGGTGGGCACCAAAAGCCTGGTTCGGCCGGCGCGTAACAATGTGCCCCGCGGTTATATGTTTAGCCCCTGGAACCTGTCTGTTGCCGATAGTGCCGATCCGAAGAAAAATAAATGGCTGGTCAACAAGACGTCCAGCCGCGTCTGGGATGTGGTGTCTGGTCAGGTGGACTTTAAAAAACTGGCTATGCGTATTGAGAAAGCCTGATGTCATGCTAATGGCTACCGTCAAAGCGACGTGAAACGACGGACGTTTATCCAGTCGCTGGGTGTAAGTGCTGCAGCAACTGGACTAGGCCTGTCCCCATCGGCAGGCCTGGCTGCAGGTGGGTCGGCCCCGCCGCGTTATTTACGCCCGCCTGGCGCGCTCCCTGAAGAAGAATTTGAGAGCCGCTGTATTCGTTGTGGTCAGTGCGGGGAGGTTTGTCCAAACCATTGTATTCAATTCTTTGGCCTTGAGAATGACCTGGCTTCCTATGGTACGCCTTACATTATTCCCCGTGACCAGGCCTGTATCCTCTGCATGAAGTGTGGAGATATTTGTCCAACTGATGCCATCGAGCAGGTTGAACGCAAGATGGAGCCCATCCTCGACAAGGTCAGTATGGGCAGGGCGCTGGTAGATAAAAACCTCTGCCTTTCTTATCAGGGTAAGACTTGCGGCGTTTGTTATCGTGCTTGTTTGCTACAGGATGTAGCGATACGTACCGGTTTGCTGGAGCAGCCGGAAGTGCTGGATGGTTGTGTCGGCTGTGGCCTGTGTGAGCGCTCCTGTATTCAGCTACCTCAGGCGATACGTATTATTCCTGATTACACATAACCTCTGATTAATTGATGAACAACACTGTACACAAGCCATTTTTTGCCTGGAAGCATCTCAACAAACTGCGCTGGTTGAGTCTGGCGACAGTGTTTGCAATGCTAATCCTGATCCCGTTTCTGCATGTCTATCAGACCTTTATTGCGGCGCACACTTATGACCTGCTGAGCTATAGTGAAAAGCAGATCTACGATACGATGAGTGCTATCACCAGCCCCTTTGTCAGTGATCCAGAGGAGCAGCTGGATGCACTCAAAGGCAACACCTGGTCGGGCACCGTGGGGAGTTTGAAACTCAGCGATCCACTGGCAGTGATTGGACAAATAGTCGGTAGCCGGGCGTTTTACTGGCCATTTATTCTGACTGCATTAATCCCCGTTCTTTTTACTGTTTTGCTAGGTCGTTTTTTTTGCGGATGGATTTGTCCGGCGACCTTTCTTTATGAGCTTAATAGCAACCTTGCGATCCTGCTGAGAAAGTCTGGCCTGCGTATCGGTAACAAACGTTTTGACCGCCGCCTGAAATATCTTGTGCTGGCTATTGGCCTGGTGGTGGCCGTGGCAACCGGCTCAGTGGTCTTTGCTGCCATTTACCCCCCTGCGGTGATAGGCCGGGAAATATACTATGCCATCGCCCTGGGTGGTTTTGGTTCTGGCGTGGTCTATTTTTTGCTGACGCTACTATTTGATTTGCTGGTGTCACGGCGCGGCTTTTGTCGTTATCTCTGTCCGGGTGGCGCGCTCTATTCGCTGCTCGGTCGGTTTCGCCTGTTGCGGATTAAACGTATTGTCGAGGGTTGTAACGACTGCGCAAAATGCACTGCGGTTTGTGAGTTCGGCCTGGATCCTTTGCATGATCAATTTGGTCAGGAATGTAACAACTGCACTGCCTGCATCTCGGTCTGTCCAACTGATGCGATGACTTTTTATATCAACCCGCAGGATATCGCCAGGCAGGGGCCCGGACATCTGGGACGCAAATATAAGCAGCAGAAACATGAGCAAGGCCCAGATACATCTGTTGATCTGACGGATGGAAAGTGATGCCTATGCGCCGACGTAGCGCCCTGAAATGGCTGGTGTATTCGACCGGCGTGCTTGCCTCTGCCGCAATACCCTTTGCTATTAGTCATTTGCTAGCTCCCGCCGAGCGCATAATTCGCAAGCGACATCTGCGGCCGCCGGGCGCATTAAAAGATGATGCTGAATTTATCGCTGCCTGTATCGGTTGTGGGCTTTGCGGTGAAGTTTGTCCTCCGCGTTGCATTAAATTTCACCAGCGTGATGGGGGCGCCCAGGTTAATACCCCCTTTATAAATCCGGAACAGAAAGCCTGCACCCTGTGTGGTAAGTGTACCGAGATTTGCCCGACCAATGCTTTGCTCCCGATCGAGCGCCATGAGGTTGATATGGGTGTCGCGCAGATAGATCGCAGTGCCTGTTATCCGTGGGTCGACCGTGGTATCTGCGGAGCTTGTGTAAGTATTTGTCCTCTCGGTGAGCAAGCCATAAACTTCAAACAGTGGAACCAGTATCAGCCTGTGGTTCAGGAAGGTTGTGTCGGTTGTGGTTTATGTGTTGAAGTCTGTCCTCACCCCAGTTTGCCAATCCGGATAGTGGAGCGCTCGGAAGGCACTGTGGTGGGGCATACTATCTGATGAAAAACAGCCTCACAAAAAACAGCCTCATAAAAAACAGTCTCATGAAACAGTTTTATGAAAAAGGTCTCGTGAAATACGCGCATTTATCGAAAGGAAAAAAAGAAAACTCAAAGCTGGCAAAGCTTATCTACTTGCTGGGCTTTTCTTTTATCGTTTTCTTTATTCCTGTAGCTGATGCCCATCACGTCCTTGGCAGGCCGGCTTATAGCCTGAATGAAGACTCGAATACCCCACCGAGTATGAATATTGAAACCCAGATTGGCGATTATTTTGTGACCGCGATGGTCTTTCCTGCCTTCCCAAAGCCGAAAGAAGCGGGCCGGATTAATTTATATGCTACGCACACAGGTACTAATCAGCCACTCAATGCGGATGTCCGGTTTACTGTGCGCGATGACAGCTGGTTTAGTGCCAACATCGAACAACTGGGTGCGCAGGTGCTGGACGATAATGTCTATCGTCAGGGGTTTATGTTCTTCAATCGGGGTGACTACATCATTACTGCGTCATTTGTTGCCGATGGCGAACATTACAGCATTGACTTTCCGCTGCGCGTTGGCGACCCGCTACCCATTGGTCTGCTGGGTATTATCGTTACTTTCGTGTTGGTACTGTTGGCGGGCGTCACCATTGTGCAGCGAAAAAAACTGCTGCGTAGTAAATCCAGAGATGAAATCACCACCCGCTCCGGTTCGGTTTCATCATAGTTTTGTATATGCAAAGGACAGCAGGTAATCGATTGAACCTGATTGACCGCAGACAATGGACAGCGAGTAATGCATATCGCGTAACGGGCAGCGAGTAATGGACAGGCGAGGTTTTTTTAAAACGGTGTTTCGTAGCACTACCCGGGAGGTCGTCAAACACGCAGATGCGAAAGTTAAAAAAGATGCTCGGCGCTGGATTCGCCCGCCCTATGCC
>QNFP01000201.1 GCA_003645535.1 Gammaproteobacteria bacterium
ATCCGCCCCCTGTATGGTTCCGCAAACTCTGCGGTTGACATACCGCTTACGCTAGACAAGATTCCAGCATCGACGGCCATCGCTGGTAACAGTGTTATGCCGACACCGTTAGCGATCATAGGTACGATAGTGTGCAGGCTGGTCGCTTCGAATGTTACCGAAACCTGGCTATCCACCAGTTTGCAGGCATCGAGAATGTGATTTCGCAGACAGTGGCCCTGCTCCAGTAATAAAAACTCCTGCGCTTTCAAATCTTGAGGTCTTATTGTTGCCTGCCTGCCAAGTTTGTGGTGATCAGGATAAGCCAGTAGAAATGAGTCGTAAAACAAATGATGTATATGAGTACTCCCGGTCGGATAAGGGAAGGCAAGAACGATTAGATCCAGTTCCCCCTGATGCAGTAAGTTGACCAGGTTTTCGGATTGATCCTCGCGAATTAACAGCTGAAGTTTTGGATAATCTTTACGAAGCTGAGCTAGCGGGTGTGGCAAAAGAAAGGGCGCGATTGTGGGTATCGCGCCAAGCTTTATCTGGTTTGATAGCGGCTCAGAGGAGCTTGCGGCTTCCTCTTTCATCGCCTGGATTTCGGTGAGTATTTTAATCCCACGGGCAACGACCTTTTCGCCTGCAGCGGTGAGCAAAATAGTTTTATTGCCGCGCTCCAGTAGTGGTGTCCCCAGCGCTTGCTCAAGCTCCTGCACTCCTGCGCTCAGTGTTGACTGGGTGACGAAGCAGCTTTGCGCCGCTTTGCCGAAATGCCGCCTTTCTGCCACTGCGCAGAGATATTTAAGTTGCTTGAGCGTGGGATTTGATGCCATCGATAAAACCGATCATGAATGATTAAAAAATTTACTTTACCGATTGTATGAGAGGGTTTATCTTGTCGCAAGCTCAATGTTGAGCTAGACAACCAGGTTCAGGGTAAAACAACCTGGTCCCAGGAATTAAATGTAAGGAGGACATCTATGTCACTTAAAGGCACTAAAACAGAAGACAATTTGAAGGCCGCGTTTGCCGGCGAATCCCAGGCGAACCGTCGTTATCTCTATTTCGCTGCAAAGGCCGACATAGAAGGTTACAACGATGTGGCAGTGGTTTTTCGTTCCACTGCAGAAGGCGAAACTGGTCATGCTCATGGTCACCTTGAGTATCTGGAAGAAACTGGCGACCCCGCTACTGGTTTGCCTATTGGCCCAACTGCCGACAACCTCAAGGCAGCTGTAGCCGGTGAAACCCATGAATACACAGATATGTATCCGGGTATGGCAAAAACAGCTCGCGAAGAAGGTTTCGACGAAATCGCTGACTGGATGGAAACTTTGGGCAAAGCAGAACGCAGCCATGCAAATCGTTTCCAGAAAGCACTGGATACGCTTGACAGCTAAATCGCAGTCGCTTTATTAGTACTTGTTGGGCTTCGATATGAGAATTATCGAGGCCCAACTGCTTTGTGGTGAAGAGATTTTGGGATGAAGCGCGGTTTGGCTAGTAGCGGTGTGGTGTTGGGTAGTGGCAATGGGTAGTGGCAATGGGAGGTGAACTATGAGCAAAAATACGGTGACAAAGGAAGGTGGTCTGGAGGCGCCGACCCGCCATCCAATAGAGTGGCAAAGTGAAGATTATTGGAGCCGGGACAAGCTGAATACGGAACTGGAAAGGGTTTACGATATTTGCCACGGTTGCCGACGTTGCGTGAGCTTATGTGATGCATTTCCAACGTTATTTGACCTTGTTGATGAGTCTGACACCATGGAAGTCGATGGCATCGACAAGTCTGATTACGTCAAGGTTGTTGATCAGTGTTACCTGTGCGATATGTGTTACATGAGTAAATGCCCTTATGTACCACCCCATGAATGGAATGTGGATTTTCCTCATCTTATGCTTCGCGCCAAGGCGCTTAAGTTTAAGGAACAGGGCGCTTCGTTTCGCGATCGAGTGCTAACGAGTACAGATAAGGTAGGCAAGCTGGCGACCATTCCACTGGTCGATGTGACAGTCAATGCGCTCAACAGCAATAAGACCTTCAGGAAAGGTTTTCAGGCCGCTTTTGGTGTGCACAAGGATGCACCAATACCTCAATATCATGCTAAAACGTTACGTAAATCTGTTCAATTTATGACTAAACAAGTTACCCCTAAAGCTGTGGGTAAGACGACAGGCAAAGTGGCGCTCTATGCCACCTGCTACGGCAACTACAATAGTCCTGATTTGGGTGAAGATTTTTATCGGGTTTTCCAGCATAACAATATTCATATAGAGCTGGTACCGAAAGAACAATGCTGCGGAATGCCGAAACTGGAGCTGGGCGACCTCGATGCAGTGGCTGATGCTAAAGCTAATAATATTCCGGTGCTGGCCAGGCTCGTTGACGAAGGCTATGACCTGATCGCGCCGGTGCCTTCCTGTGTGCTCATGTATAAACAGGAGCTGCCGCTGATGTATCCGGATGACGAAGCTGTGGCGAAAGTCCAGAAAGCATTTTTTGATCCTTTTGAGTATTTATTCTTACGCCATAAAGCAGGCGAATTTAACACTCAATTTGTTACTGGTCTTGATAACATCAGTTACCACGTCGCCTGCCATTTGCGGGTACAAAATATTGGCTTGAAAACCCGTGACATTTTAGCGTTGATTCCGGATACCACCGTGCACCCCCAGGAAAGATGTTCCGGGCACGATGGCACTTATGCAGTAAAGGTCGAAACCTACGACAAAGCTGTAAAGATCGCCCGTCCGGTCGTACGTAAAGTGGACCAGTTAAAAGCCGAGCATCTGGCGAGCGATTGTCCTATGGCGGCAGCGCATATAGCTGATCTCACCGAGACAGGTGAGAAGCCTGAGCACCCTATGACCTTGCTACGCAAAGCTTACGGAATATAGGGGAGATGTCTGATCAAGTCATAAACTGGGATCTGCCCATAAAAAGCTGCAGTTTCCACAGGAGTTGAAGTGAACAAATTAACACGAAGCGACCTGTGGTCGCTTGAAGAATATGCTGAGAGGCGACCAGAGTATCGTGCTGAGGTTATCGCTCATAAGAAAAACCGCCAGGTTGCGCTTGGTGATCACGCCAGACTCTACTTTGAAGATGACATAACTGTCCGCTATCAAATTCAGGAAATGCTGCGTATTGAAAAGGTGTTTGAAGCGGCCGGCATTCAGGAAGAACTTGACGCCTACAATCCTTTAATCGGTGATGGTAGTAACTGGAAGGCTACCTTTATGATCGAGTTTGATGATCCCGTTGAGCGGGCGACCCGCCTGGCGGAGATGATTGGCATAGAAGATCTAGTTTGGGTGCAGGTCGAGGGCGGTGACAAAGTGTACGCTATTGCCGATGAAGATCTGGATCGTGAAAACGAAACAAAAACATCAGCAATTCATTTTTTGCGTTTCGAAATAAGCCCGCTGATGGTGGCTAGCTTGAAAAAAGGAACGTCCTTTCAAATTGGTGTCGATCACCCAAATTATCCTGTTGCCGGTTTTGTCCCTGAACAAAATATCCGTCAGTCGTTGGTGCACGATCTAGCCGATATTAATTGATTGAGAGATGCCCGGTTAAATAGCGATAGCTTGAATTGATGCTGGCAGGCCTTGCCAGCATCCGGTTACATGGAGCCTGATAATTAGCGCGCTGTTCTGGCTTTTGCTTTTCGTTGTGTAGGAACGATCAGTTGTCGCGATGCTTTCATGGGCGGGCGAACATGATTGCTGCCCTGACGGCCATATCGAGGTCGCTGATTGCCCACTTGAAGTGAGCCATTGAAGCGGGATGACTGATAGCCGACATCAAGACTGTACGGCACTGGCCTGTGGGGGTAATGGACCGGACGGGGACGCCATGGCCTGTAGCGGGGGTAGCGGCGCCGGGTATTGTAGTAGGGATAATAGTAATCTGAACTGGCGGTGGGGTATTCGGGGTAATAGCCAACTGCATTAGCATGGTTTTGTCGTGCTTGCTGGCGTGCCAATCTTCGTTCTTTACTGTCTTCCTGTAAGCGCTTTGTGGTCGCAATCATCTGTTCGAGGCGTTTTTCTGCGTCGTCGCTGTTTATCGTGCCTGGTTTGAATGTAAATACTTCCTGCTCGACTGCTTCTTCAACGGGTTCGTCGCCATAAGTGACGCGGCCGTCGGAGTCAATGGACTTGAACACCACCGTCTCACCATAGGCTTCGCCTATCATCAGTAAGATAAAAATAAATACTGAAAGATGACCAGGTTTACTGCCGATCATTATTTTTTATCCCTTATGTTGCGATAAGTTGATATGAGTTGCGGAAAGTAGCTATTCATTCATTTGACAGCCGAAAGCGACTTTGGTGCCGGCGAGCCGGTAGAACTTAAGCCGGTTTTCTGCGTTTAGCGGTTGTATGTCAGTCGACTACCCGACAAGAATAGACCAGTCTATAGAACACTTCCATGCCGCAAACGCTTAAGCATGATGGGATTTCTGGATTTCTGGATAGCTGGAATGTACGTAGTAGCGCCTCTATGTAGAGGCGCTACTGATATCCCCTATAAATCTGCAAAATATCAAATCTTTACTACACTGAAAGTAAGCTGACATAGTTTTAGCTTGCTATTTGACATTAATATTAAGTTATAACCTGTTGATTGTAATTATTTTTAGTCTAAAAATGGCTTGGGAGATAAAAAATGGATAGATATTTTTTTATTAGCGATGATCTTGATGATCTGGAAAAAGTAGAAAAAGAACTCGAGGATTCAGGCATCAGCACACCACAAATTCATGTGTTAAGCCGGGACGATGCAAGTGTGGCGTCTCATCATCTCCATGAAGTGCACGATTTCATGAAGACTGATGTGGTGCGCGCGGCTTTATGGGGAGCAGCATTTGGTGTGCTTGCCTCGCTATCAGTACTGGGTTTTGCCTATTACTCGGACGTAACCAACACCGTGGGCTGGCTACCTTTTATCTTTCTCGCTATTCTGATTTTAGGTTTTTGTACCTGGGAAGGTAGCTTTTTTGGTTTCCAGGTTCCCAATGCCCGATTCAGACGTTTTGAGCGGGACCTGGAAGAGGGCAGACACCTTTTCTTTATCGATGTTACACCGGCGCAACTGCCTATTTTGCATGGGGTGTTGGGCCATCATCAGCGGTTGAAGCCAGCTGGTCATGGGAGTTCTTCTCCCAATTGGGTGGTGGGCTGGCAGGACAGGTTTAAGCGCTTTGCCCATTGGGCGCCCTGAAAAACAACTATGCATACTCTGTAGGTATAAGAGTCACGCACAATAGAAAACGCTGTGGCGGGCGTTGAGTAAAGGAGTTACTTGAGCAGGATAAGCTGGGAAGTCAATTGTGCGCGCTTATTAGGAGGGATTCAGGAAGAAGCCAGGCGCACAAAAAAGTTTAAAGCGATTGCCCGGCGCTCAGCACTCTTCCACTTTAGACAGGTTTTGTAGCCACGGCCATTACCGCGGGCCAATGGAACTCAGTATCGGACTCAATTATCTCGCGAGTAGCCTGTAGAATATGCTGGTGGATTTTGTCCAGTGCCGCGCTGGTTTGCAGTTCCAGTAATTTTGCTGTTCTAACCGAGCTTTTGTAAATCATATCCAGTACATCACGCTCCTCTTCTGGTTGCCAGCTCAGCGATATTTCGCTTACTTTGATATCTGAAAAAGATTCAGATTCAAGAATGCTTCGACATTCGTCTGGGTCGCTAAATCTAAAAAACGGTGGCGCTTCTGGTAGTGCCACGTCAGTTGAGCCATGAGCTGCTATGGCTCCCAGCACTAGAGCAAAAAAGCTATGCCTTTCTGGTGGCGCCCAAACTGTAAATGCGTATTTTCCCCCA
>QNFP01000202.1 GCA_003645535.1 Gammaproteobacteria bacterium
AAACGCCAAAACTTCCCGTCGACTTGGTCGCAGAGATGAAGTGCCTCCATCAATTGGTCATCACCATCATTAGTCCGGGGGATACGCCTAAGCTGACCAAGCGTGAGCGTGATTCCAGGTTGCCAGTTCACGAGGTGTGAATCCCTTATAAATGCAGACCATACGGATATTAATCAGAGCACGATCGATCTTTAATTGGCTGACCAATAAGTAATCAGCCATGTGGCACTTGCAGATGGGTCGATCATGCTCAACCCAATACTCCCCCTCCTCGCCGTCATCAATCAGAATGTCGAACACTCGCCTCGCTACCGGTTGCAAAGCGTCCCTAACTGAGTTTCTGAGATCGAGCAAGTCCACAGAATGTTCACTCATTATTTATCCTCTATGAATGATAATATCTCGTTAGCATCAGCAGTGAGTGCATCAATAGAGTCGGGACTCATCAAGTCATAGACGCGATCCCATCCCCGATCTCCAATACCACAGCGGAGAAGCAACATATTATGCTTGCAGCTCACCAGCACTGAGCCAGGAATATATAGGCCAGCGGTGGGCAATGTTAATGGAGGAATAAGGTAATAGACCAATATTAATTCTGGCTTCAAGGATATAGCCGTCGGCGTGATGCCAAAAATCTCTGTCAATCTCATCTCGATAGCAGCATAGTGATTCATCGATAGTATTCCTCGTCAACGCCGCGACGCATCGTGAAGCTGATATTAGTGCTATTGGTTAGCAGTGTATAAAGCTTGTTGAGGTGAAGCTCAGCCTTGACGAGGCGGGAGGCTAGCAATGTGAGTGGGTCTGTGGTGGGAACACTTAGTTGATCGAGCAGTTGATCTATTCCTTGCTGGATTTCTTGGTCGGTGACTTGCAGGAACGGGATTGAGTGTTTGAAGAAGTCCATGTCGACGTTGATTTCGTTTGATGCGGCGGCGGCGGAGAAGATTCTGGCCATAATTATTCCTGTCTTGTTTCTGTTGGATAGAAGAGGCTTTCCTTTGGCTTCCCTCGCACTCGAGCTATTGAGGGCTCTCGACAGCCGTCTCTGGTTTTTGAATGCGAGGGAAGCCAAAGGAGCCGCATTTTCTGGTGTCTCCTTGCCTTTTAGGAGGTGAAAACAGTGTTTTGATTACAGAGATGATAAAACGATGAAACAGAGATAATTGATTCCTTTTTTCTTTTCATTTATTTCTATTACTTAGAGATGAAGGGGCGAGGGTACGTCTTTACGAGAACACCCTCAACTCGGGGGCCTCCCTCCAGGAGCCCCGTTGTGGGTTTCGGTACCCTCGATTCCCCCACTTTAAAAAAGTGGGGTGCGGCAGCCGCACTTTCTTACCACTTACGGGGGTTATATCGTCCTTATAGGGACGGGGTGTCTTAAAAGCATAATAATTATTCATCGTCGATGGTCTCATCAATTATCTCTGTTTCATCGTTTTCTATTGAAGGATGATAGTCAAGAGCTAGTCGAAATTTGGGTGGCTTAGCGTCGCTGACCTCTATTTTACCAACATCACGGAGTGCCTCTAAGCGAGATGTTAGGGATATGGTTTTGACGCCAGTACCTTGGCTGATTTTATTCTTGCTATGCCAGTTTTCCCTGTTTTCATCTGCTTCTAGTGAGAGGAATTGTATTATTTTATCTTCGTGTCTTGCTTCAGTGGCACTGGTTTTTTTGGCGTGTGTTTTTGAGGCGGCTTGGACTAGTGTTCTCCAGGGTTTGATGTGGGTGATTTTTCCGTCATCGTCGATGGTTACTTCTCCCTCATCGACATGTAGGTTGTAGTATCCTCCTCTGGCGAATCCGTGATGGCTGAATATCATGTGGTTATCATTTGGTGCACTCCATTCTTCGGTGCGTCCGATGAGGAAGCTTTGGCGTGCGAATTGTTGGAGGCCGGTGTAGGTGAAGTTGCCTAGGTCTAGAGAGGTGGGGTTGCATCCTATGCGGAAGTGGTGGCAGAGGATGGGTGTGATTCCTGCTTTCTCCGCCCATGTGCCGATGGTTGCTAATATGTCTCCCATGGCGTAGACGCTTGCGGGGTCGGTAGTGGAGCCTGCTAGGAGTGTGAGGTATAGTGGGTCAATGATGACGACTTCTATGTTGTTTTTTTCACAATAGTGTCCCATCCGTGCTAGTTCTTCTTCGCTGCTGAGTTTGATTTTGAAGCCGCTGATATTAGCATATCCTGGTTCGATTTCGGGGCGGGTGTTGCATATTGTTGCGAAGCGTGAGCGGATTTCTGCGAGTGGTCCTTCTGCTAGGATGTATGCGACGCGGAATGGTTTTGGTACTGGGAAGTGTCCGAGGAATGGGGTGCCGGTGGCTAGGCTGGCTACTAGGTCGCAGATACATCCTGTTTTGAGGGATTTTTGGAGTCCACCGATGGCTGTTGGCTGACTGGCAGCGAATAGTCCTTCAACTATCCATTCGTATTTGATTGGTGTGTTTATGAGATCTTTTACATCCATGAATTCGAAGTAGTTGTCATTGATGTTAGTTGCTTTCCATCTATCTGCCCAGATTTCTTCTGCTTCTGCGAATTCTCCTGCTTGGACTGCTCCTAGCATGCGAGTGTGGGCGACTTTGGCTGCTCGGTGTTCTAGGGCTGGGTTGAGTTGGTCGCGGAACCAGTCTAGGCTGCTTAGTTCTGGTGTTTTGTAGATGAATTTGTCGAAGCGTTCTAGGTATTCTGTTTCTAGTTCTGGGCTGATTTCGGCGATGGATTCCCGTAGGTCAGATCGGAGTATGGTGGTGGTGGGTACGTGGTCATATTTGGCTGTGTATTCGGTGAAGCATGTGAAGATGAGGCTGTTGAATGGGTCATTGAATAGGATTGGTTTTAGGTCTGGTAGTATGACGCTGAAGTATTCGTAGCCGGGGGCTTGTGGGTCATTAGCACTGTGAATAATCCATAGGACTAGTGCTTCTTCTACTTCTGGTGTGATGGTGAGTGGGTTTGCTCGGTCTTCTTCTGTGGCTCTGACTTCGGCAAGATCTAATGCCTCTGAGACTCCTATTACTTTACCTTGATTATATGCTTCTTGTTCGGCGACGGTTGGGCATTCTACTAGGAGTTTGTCTAGCTGTTCTTCAGTGAGTGTAGGGGTATCGCTTAATTGGAGTCTGCTGATTGTTGGTTTGCTGCATTTGTGGTTGAATGTTCCATATAATCTGGTGACGCGGGCTGGGTTGAAGACTACTTCGTCGACTTTGACTATGTCTGTTCCAAACATTGTGTTGAGGTGTATTAACAGGCGGTGTATATCATCGGCTCGTTCGATGGGCAGATCGATGGAGTAGAGTAGGTGAAAGCCGTTTCCACTAGCCGCTTGGTGTGGTGGGGCACAGCCGTGTGTGATAAACCACTTGCGGGTGAGCTTGGTGACTAGCATGGCGGCTTTTAATTGTTCGGGGGTGGCACCGTCTTTTTTGTCAATGGGGTCAATATCGAGTAGCAACCATCGTAGTCTGGTTATGTCGGTGTCGCATGCATCGTATTCTGGTTTGCTGCGGTCGCAATTTGAAAGGCTTCTTGTTAGAGTATTGGTGACGTTTAGTTCGGGGCTACGCGGATTGAGACCGATATACATATTCCAACAATCCGCGTCTGTGTTGCTGACGTAGGCATCTTCTGCTGCTTGTTGTGGGTTATTGTAGTAACCGTGATAAGCACCTTTTTTGGTTTTGGAATTGAGGGCTTTAATCTCAAAGACTTCACCTGGAATGATGAGTGTTTCGATGTTTTGGCAGATAGTGGTGATGGTTTGTTCGGTGGTGGTCATGGCCGATATTTCCTGATGTGTTTGGGGAATAAGGCACGAATTTCAGCAATTGACATTCCAATTGCTGTGAATAGCTCGTTGAAGTCTTTGGTGTGTCGTTGTTCACCAGAGACAGTGTAGGGGAGACTTGGTGGTAGACGAGTGTAGATTTCAGTCTTTGGGTGTTGTAGACGCTGGTAGTTGCTGCGTACGCTCCGTGCTCCAGCTTCATCGTTGTCTGGTGCTAGTATGATACGCTTTGGTCGCAACAGCCTGATTTTCTTAATTTGTGTGTCGTTTAATATGGCCCCGCCAACAGCTAGGGTGGTGGGACCGAGTGTTTGTTTGTCGAAGATTCCTTCTACTAGTGTAATGTTGTCTGTTAGAGGGTCGATCTCGTCGAATCCGTACAGGAAGTGTTTGGGCACGTCTGGGAAGAGGAATCTTTTGTTGACGCGGGAGCGTGCTTGCCAGTACATGAGTTCGTCGGATTCGTAGTATGGCCAGTAGACCTGCATGCCGATGAAATGCAGGTCATATTGGGATATGGCTCGATCTGTGTAGCCTCTGTTTTTGAGCCATTTTATTAACATTGCTGCTTGTTGATTAGTAGAGCCTGTGAGTGGTTCTACTCCATCTGGCAACGCCATTGTATCTTCGGTGTCGTCTGATATGGGGCGTTTGTAATCGGCAGCAATGAAGTTCACACCCAGCAGTTCTTTGAGTGCTGCTGGATATGAGCATTTGCGGTAGAGCATGACGAAACGCACGACAGAGCAGTTTCGTTTGCCGGTTTTGGTGATGGGGCCAGCCCACTCGTCGCCTCGCCAGTCGTGGCATAGCCCTTTGTCTGGGTTGATGCAGAATTTGTATGCGTTGTCGTCGTCGAAGGGGGAGCAGATGTGGTATTCTGCTCCTTGTTTTTTCAGCTTGAATTCAAAGTTCTTGCTGACCCAGGCTATGATAGCGTTTGGCGGGATGGTGGTATACACTATCAGTTCTTCTCTGTTGCCTGTCTCATGGTCCCATCGGGTTGGCAAATGTTGCAATTTTTGAATTTGCTAACTCGTTCGAGGGTGGCGATACTTTTGGCTTGGGATGGGTCGTGTGGTAATTCTTTGCGACACCATTCTAACGCATCCACCACGGTGAGATAGTGATCACCATCCATGATATATGCGGTATGTCCATCACCAATAGCATAAAATGGGATGACTGCTTCGATTCGAACATAAATCACATCGCAATTCAGCACGAACATGTTTTCTTTAGTACATTTCATTAGTGCTCATCTCCATACTCTAACGCTCGTAGAATATTGGAACAGACAACGCTGGCTTTTTTACCACTCAAATACGAGACTGAGCTTTCATTACTAATGATGCTGTACGCGGCCATGTCTTTACTGTCTGGAAGTTCACCACATAGTAGGTGAACTCCACGATGATGATGCAATTCACAATGCATTGCATCCATTCCAGCTTCTCTCATCAGATCCAACACAAGCGAGGCACTCTGGTCGTGTTCGTCGTCGCAAAACGAATTTAGTATCTTATGGATAAGATCTTTCGTTGGTCCGTCTTCCCATATTAATTCATCGTGGACGTGATTAATCTCTAGAACCACTTTGCAGTCTGAGCAGCGTTTCTCTCCATCTTCGAATTCAAACACCTGCCCATCTGGCATTTCTGTTAGGAGGTTTTTGTGGCAGTTGGGACATGAAATAAACACTTTAATCATCGGTTTCTCCATAGACACAGGAAGACCCCAGCGAGCGAAGCTAGACAAAACTCCCGCTGGGGTCTTCTGGAGTGATTTGTTGTTAGGTGTCTAGCTTAACAATTAGTTCGTGAGGCAGTTTTGCGACGTACCCGGGTCGGTCAATTCACTAACTCAAATACGTTGGGGCGCTCCCGCTAGTATTATTTACCCTTTTAGCTATCTCTCCCCGCTCTTTCTCAAATTTTGCCGTGGCCGCAACGTAAACTTCTATTAGATTTTTGCCGCGTGGCGAATCATTATTAACCTTTTTATTCCCA
>QNFP01000203.1 GCA_003645535.1 Gammaproteobacteria bacterium
AGCATTGGTGAACCGACTTTAGACGCTTACTGGAAAGACCCTGATTTTGATGCTAAACAACGCGCATTTTATTACGTGCGGGTATTGGAAATCCCAACGCCTCGCTGGACAACTTATGATGCCAAGTTCTTTAAGGTCAAACGCCCGGATAATGTGCCAGTAAGCATTCAGGATCGCGCCTATACCTCACCGATTTGGTACACACCATAGTCCAAAAAAGCATACTGATAAAAGATTTAGCGTCATACCGGCATGCTATTAGCCGGTATGACGACTATGCGAAAAACATAACACTTAAATAATGACAATAAAGTTAAATTTCCGCACCTTACTACGCGAACCTCTGCTGCATTTTTTGCTGATAGGGGCAGCTCTGTTTCTTTTTTACAACCTGCAGAATGAAGGCCGCATTGATAACGAACGCATTGTTATCAGCGAAGCCCAAATTAATCATCTGGTAACCTTGTGGAAAAAAAAGAGGCAGAGGCCACCAACACAGACTGAACTGGAAAGCATGATCCAACAGCAGGTTCGTGAAGAAGTGATGGTGCGCGAAGCGCTAGCGATGGGACTGGATAAAAATGACAGCATCATACGTCGACGACTTGCCCAGAAAATAGAATTCATCACCTCTGATCTGGCAACACTGGCAGAGCCAACTGAAACAAAACTGGCAAACTACCTTGAGAAACACAGCGATGAATTTACACTGCCTGCGCGGATTGATTTCTTGCAGATCTACTTTAATCCTGAAAAGCACGAAGCGAATATTCAGGAATATATAAACAATCTGCTGAACGAACTATCACAGGTCGGTGAGAATAGTGACATCACAAAACTCGGTGATCCACTTATGCTGGAGCAGCAACATGAACAGGTGACCGAACACGATGTAACGCGACTGTTCGGCAAAGAGTTCGCAAGCAAAATATTCACGCTACCTGTTGGCAGTTGGCAAGGGCCCGTTCAGTCCGGCTATGGTTTTCATCTGATTATCCTCAGCAATAAAACCGAAAATAAACTACCCGAATTAGAAGCCGTGCGTGAAAAAGTACGTCTGGAATGGCAAGCGCAACAACGACAAGACATGGATAAAGTGTTTTATGAAAGTCTTCGTCAACGTTATGAGATTACTATAGAAAGATGATTCAGAGAATAGCAATTGGTTTTGCTCTATTGTGTATAACTCAACTGTCTTTCGCAGACGAAATTCGCCCTGGTTATCTGGAGATAAAAGAAAACAGCGAGGATATATTTTCCGTGTTATGGAAGGTGCCAGCCAAAGGCAATAAAAAATTAAGCCTGCAAGCACAACTCCCCGCTAACTGTGTAAATAAAACACAAATTAATACGCAACTTATTAATGCTGCTTACATACAGCGCTGGATTACATCATGCGAAGGTGGTCTGCTAGAACGATCTATTTCTATTGCAGGGTTAAACACAACAAACACTGATGTACTGCTACGACTGGAATTATTAAATGGCATGTCCCAGTCTGCACAACTTACGCCAACAAAAAGTTCGTATATCATTGCGGCTGAAGCATCCACGCTACAGATAATCAGCACCTATACAAAATTTGGTGTCGAACATATCCTGATGGGCGTTGACCACCTGTTGTTTGTATTTGCGTTGTTATTAATTGTTAACAGTACACGAAAATTATTAATAACCATCACCGCATTCACCATCGCACACAGCATTACCCTGGGCGCAGCCACCTTAGGCTTTGTGCACGTACCACAACAACCAGTGGAAGCTGTCATTGCATTGAGCATTTTGTTTCTTGCAGTAGAAATTGTTCATGGCCAACAAGGACGACCAGGGTATGCCGCGAAGTGGCCGTGGCTGGTCGCTTTCATCTTTGGATTGCTGCACGGCTTTGGTTTTGCCGGTGCCTTGACCGAGATCGGCTTACCACAGCAGGCGATTCCGTTAGCACTTGTCTTTTTCAACGTCGGCGTTGAACTGGGACAGTTACTCTTTGTGCTGTGCGTTGTATTGCTTACGTGGATATTGCATCAGTTAAAACAAGAAAAATTAATTAACCGAGCAGAGACAGCTGTCATTTATTCTATTGGTGGACTTTCATCATTCTGGTTGTTTGAAAGAATTAGTATGTTTTAAAGCATTCGTTAAGAGAATGTAACATTTCTTATCAGTTTTAAATGTCTGCTTCTAGATTGAATCTACCAGTGCCGGCAAGGGCTTGAAAGCGATATAAATCATTTTTCCAGTTGCCGTCGTGAAAACCACCAAAAAAACAAATGTCACCATCGGTATACATAGCAGCAGCACCACTTTTTCGAGCCACTGGACTTCATGGCTCGGCTTGCTGTCTGGTGCCAAAGCCCAGGGCTAACCTGACCCGATCCCATGGCATTTTCGTCGGAGTACCGCATCAACCAAACAGTAAGTACCGTACCTTTATGCCCTGCGGGTACTGGTTACACGGGCTAAACGTGGCAAAGACAACAACCGCGAGAAAATTTGATGCCGATTATTAGTGGGGGGATTACACAACCGCTCACTCAGCAGCCAGTTCAATACGATATGCCGCATGGCAGGAGACACAGTTTTGTATCAGGGTTGATAACTGTCCTAGTGTATGACTGCCATCGCCAAGGTCTTCTGCATCCATAGCCAACTGGTCAAATTTTTTGTGGGTGTCAAAACCCAGCTGCTTAAACTCCATGGGCAGTTTTCCCACTAATGTGCCCGGGACTTCACTTCTAGCCCCCGAGCCTACTTTTCTGGCAGATTCCGCGATACGGTCCATATTATCTTCTGAAATTCCCTGCGTGACCTGTTGAATGGTCGCAAGGAAAGTCCTCATTTCATGCAGAATCAAATCTCTTTCAGATGCACGGAGTTGTATCGCCAGGCGCCCATCGGTGCTTTCTACGACACTACCCTGGACTAAAAATTTATAGGCTCCACCTGCTATCACGGCTAACAGGATTGTTACGATTAATAAACATTGCTTTTGCATAATTTCCTCGGTTGGAATTGATTTTGAAAATCAGGGTGCTGGTTGTGTACCTGGGCGCAAAATGTGACAAAATTCCCCTGCTGTTGATGAAACTCGCCTGTGGTGAAGAGAACCAATCCACCAGATTTGATTGTCAAACCGCCAAAAATGAATGCGATGATTGAAAAAACACAGATCGAAACTGAACGATTTGTTTTTGAATCCGGCGACATGATTAACTCTTCTACAAATTTACTATTCAATTTCTCTTGCAACGTCTGGCGTAACTGCCCGCTGAAGAAGGGCTAATGCATCACAAATTTGCTTGATTTGCTGCCCATCAAGATTGCTATAAATCTGACTGATCCGCTCAAAATGCTGAGGAATCATGCCTTGTACAAATTGCTCCCCCGATTCAGAGAGCCGAAGGCTGATCTTGCGCCCATCGCCTGGATGTTGTCGCCGCGTGATATACCCATCTCGTGACAGGTTATTCACAAGCCCTGTAACCGTTGCTTTGGTCACATGAGTGCTCTCAGCCAGTTTCACAGGTGTCCAGTCATTTTCCGGAAGGTTGTATAGCAACATCAAAATTGCAAAACGCCCCTGCGAAAGACCCCACCGTGCAAAATGATTTTCAAATAGATGAATTGTCTGTTGCGAGAACATTAATAACTGGGCACTCAGCTGAACCGCTGCAAAATCAAAATCTGGGACCTGTTCGCTCAACCTTGAAAGCAGTGTGCGCCTGATGGATTCATCAGGGATCAAATTCCCCATATTGGTTAGCCGCCTTACTATAGCAAAAACAATAGTACGGGGGCTAACTACATCAGTCAAGAAAATATTTGGAAAATGATATTTTCGGGTCTGGCAAGTGCTGGGGAGATTGCAAAAGATGCGGACGATTATCGAGCCCAGTTCGTGCTCAGCCAACAGCTGGTCATGCCGCGAAAAGCTGGTTAATGGTGTCAACGTCATCGAACTGGGTTTGGAGCCGCTAGAAATCATCTTGCTTACCCGGTGCCAATTACCGGAGCAAGAAAACAAACAAATTCTTTAATTTCAACAAGTTATATTAATAAAATTCGTCCATAATACACAGCCCTTAATGGCTGTTACAGGAGCGAATTATGCCTGCTTATCTGCTGGTCGATACGGCGATCGAAAATGCCGATGAGTATGAAAAATACAAGGCGCTGGCGAAGCCAATTGCCGAAAAATACGGCGGCGTTTACCGGGTTCGTGGCGGCGACATGGATGTCCTTGAAAACGATCTGTGGACACCGACGCGCATGGTCATCGTCGAATTCCCCGACAGGCAGGCGGCACGGGCGTTTGTCGATTCCGAGGAGTACGCGCCGGTTAAACGGCTGCGGCGCGACAATGCCCGTTGCACCCTGGTGATACTGGACGGATTTTAGTCCAGGATTAGCGTCGCATCTCCGAACGATGCCTGGGGCCGTTTAAGCCGTTAGCAATTGCCTGATTTCGGCGGTATGCAAATGTTCCAGCTGGCGATGCGCCGAAGCTTCGCGGCGCGCAAAGGCAGTTTGCAGTATCTGCAACGCATCGCCGTGCGACACCAGCAACAACGACCGCTGCGCGTAACGCTGCTCGAAATCGGCAATCAGCGCGGTCACTCGCGCCATGACCTGGTTGACGCTTTCCACCGCCCGATAAGCACTGTCCGGATTGAGCTCGTCCTGTTGCCAGACTTCCTCGTAAGCGCTGTCCGGACCCAGTTCGAACTCCCCGAAATTACGTTCGCGCAGGCGTACATCGAACTCCAGCGGTGAGCGACAGTCGAGCAACGCGTGGGCAATGCCGGCTGACTCGTGGGCGCGCCTGAAGTCGGAGCTGACGATAAGCGTGTCGGCATCGAGCATCCCGTCCCGTTGCAGGCTTGCGCGCACCTGCTCCCTGCCACGTTCGCTCAGGCCGAAACCCGCGCAACCATTCGCGGGGTCGCTGACGATAATCCCTTGTTGATTGCCGAGACTTTGACCATGACGCATCACATAGTAGTCATTGCTGAGCTCTGCGTAATTAGACAGGTGATTCAACTGGTTCTCCTTATTTCACCTCTTATGGTTAAGTTACATTTTTTACCATAAGAAGTGGTAAGTATACTCAGGCTGTATCAGACGGGGTACACATTAAATTTCTTCTTCTATATGAGTTATCGGTCGCTCACCAAAGGGGGCTGGCATCAGTTGCATCAGTTGCATCAATTTAGTCGACAGGTCATAATCCAGCCACTTCGATGGCACAATGCGCTGCAAATAATCCAAATAATTGCCGTCGATTCCACCAGAACTAAGGAAGACATCATGATTAGATCTTTTACGACTTACGTAAAATTGTTTGCATTGCTGTTAATTTTCGGCCTGAGCAACGCTGCTTTGGCAGCGGAGTGCCCACGCGGCACTCTGGACAAGCAGTACTGTGACCGCGACGGCAATTTAACCGCAGACCTGCCGACCGATCCCGCAAAATGGGTCGACCCGGATTCACTGATTTTTGCCTATACACCCGTTGAAGATCCGGCTGTTTATAAATCCGTCTGGGCTGGTTTTATCGATCACATGTCGAAGACCACCGGCAAGAAGGTCATCTTCTTCTCGGTTCAGTCCAATGCTGCTCAATTGGAAGCCATGCGCTCGGGCCGCTTACATGTAGCGGGCTTCAACACAGGCTCTAATCCAATTGCAGTAAGCTGCGCCGGATTCGTTCCGTTTGCGATGATGGCGTCGCCCGATGGCTCGTTCGGCTACG
>QNFP01000204.1 GCA_003645535.1 Gammaproteobacteria bacterium
GCAGGAGATTTTAAAATCCTGCTTGCAACGCTTTAACACTTCGACCATTCGAGGTCGTACATTGCCACTTAATAGTTTGACGACTTCGCTGCCTGGCAGCGGGTGGCCCGCAGCTGTGGATTCCGCCAGAAAGAGTTTGTCGAATTCCTCCAGTGGCACCTTACTGGCTTCGAATCGCGCCCAGGCGTTGCTGTCTGGATTTGTAGCGTTAATGCCCCGTATAAAATCCACAGGTAAACCCTGCTCAGCTTCAAATCGATTAAACGCTTCAAAAGGTGATGTGGTTACAACACCACCAAAATCCCATAGCACTGCCTGTATAGCCATTGTCAGTTGTTCCTCTGTCAGCCCACTCAGTGTTGTCCAGATGCTCGCTAAAGCGGGCGCTATCATAGGTGGGGGAGCGCAAAGGCGCAAATTTTAGTTGCTCGCCAGGCTGCTTGTTGGCTACCTGTGAAGAGCCACTAGCCGCTTGTGCTCGGGATTGCACCGGAATTAAATTTGAATTCAGCGAGCTCAATACCAATATAAGAGCATGGTGGTTTAATTTCGGGTATGTTGTAGCAACGCTGATCGGGCAAAATAATGTTGGCCTGTGCGGTCGGTAGTCTGTAGGCGATGGAGGTGGAATGGAGTTTAAAGATTACTATCAATTACTAGGTGTTGATCGAGGGGCAACTCAGGATGAGCTTAAGCGTGCCTATCGAAAGCTGGCGCGCAAGTATCACCCTGATGTCAGCTCTGTTGATGATGCCGAGCAAAAATTCAAGGAAGTGGGCGAGGCCTACGAGGTTCTTAAGGATCCAGAGAAGCGGGCTGCCTATGATCAACTGGGGGCAAACTGGCAAACAGGACAGGAATTTAATGCCCCGCCAGACTGGGATGCCGGGTTTGAATTTAGTGGTGGCGGTTTTACTCAGGGTGATGGGCAGGCTTACAGTGATTTTTTTGAGTCATTATTTGGGCAAAGTTTTGATCGCGGTCATGGTTCGAATCGACAGTCCTATCAGGCACGAGGTGGAGATCACCATGCCAAAATAATGATTGATCTTGAAGATTCGCTTAACGGAGCGACACGGCCGATTACACTTCGGGTGCCAGAGGTCGATCCCAGTGGGCACATGCACACTCGCGAACGGGTATTAAATATTAAAATACCCAAAGGTATTGCTCCAGGCCAACAGATTCGTTTGAGCGGGCAGGGAGATCCTGGCTTTGGTGGCGGGCAGGCTGGAGATTTGTATCTGGAAGTGGCATTTAGGCCACACGGCAGATATCGTGTCGAAGACCGGGATATTTATCTCGATCTACCAGTAGCTCCCTGGGAGGCAGCGCTCGGCGCCACAGTGAAGGTGCCGACACCGACTGGGCTTGTTGATTTGAAGCTGCCTGCCGGTTCGACTGCTGGCAGGAAGATGCGTATTAAAGGCAGAGGCTTGCCAGGCAAACAGAGTGGAGATTTTTACGTGGTTATAGAGATTGTTTTGCCACCGGCAAAAAGTCCCGAAGCTGAAAAGGTTTATCGAGATATGGCAGAGGCACTGGCCTTTAATCCACGTGCGGATTTGGGGGTATAAATAACATGGTAGTGTCAAAGCAGGATGTTTTAACGGGCGTGGTACTGGACGAAGAGGGTGTGCTAACCCTGGCCGAGATTACCAGAGCTTGCGCGGTAAATGCAGATTACGTGATCGAGCTTGTTGAAGAAGGTGTTGTTGTACCGATGGGCGACAGTCCAGGGCACTGGCGCTTTAGCGCCACTTGTTTGGTCAAAGTGCGTAAAGCGACGCGCTTGCAAACGGATCTTGGCGTCAACATGGCTGGCGTAGCGCTGGCCCTGCAGTTATTGGGGGAGCTAGACCAGTTAAACGCCCGTCTGCGGCGGTTACAGGGCCACTTAACAGGGTATGAAGAATGAGTGATACGGTGCATATTGTCTGCCCCGTTTGCGCTGCGGTTAACCGGATTCCTCAACAGAAACTTACTGCGGCGCCAAAATGCGGTAGTTGTAAAGGACTTTTGTTTGACGGTAAGCCGCTTGAGCTCACCGCAAATACATTCAACAAGTTTACTCAACGTAACGAAATCCCGGTGGTTATCGATTGCTGGGCACCATGGTGTGGCCCCTGTCGGTCGATGGCTCCCGCTTTTGAACAGGCGGCCAGCGAACTGGAACCGCATGTTCGCTTTGCCAAATTAAATACCGAAAATGAACAGGGATTGGGCGCAAGTCTGAATATCCGTAGCATTCCAACATTGATACTCTTTGTCGCTGGCAAAGAAGTGATCCGCCAGGGTGGGGCTTTATCCGCCGCTGATATTGTGCGTTGGGTAAAGGCCCATATTAGTGGCGCGTAGTATTTTCGCGGCAAGATACGAGTTCATGAATTGATGAGAGATTGCTTAGTTATATCTGCTCGTATTTAAGTTATGAGGTCAAAGCGTTTGTTGTGGGTTAACATTGCCGATCAACAACATCCTCCATCGCTAAAAAAGCACGACAGCCAGAACTAGAATAACAGGAGCAAAATCGATGAAATTATCCAAACCAAGAATTACACCGATGGAAGACAGCGAGTGGTCTGACGAGCAACGCAAAATGCTTGCGCCTATTCGAGAATCGGGACCTTTTTACAATGTACTAGGTACCATTTCTCGACACTGGGAAGCAGCGCAAAAGTTTACTGTGTGGGCATATCACATCATGGGCGACACCTCCAGATTAGCTCCCCGTGAACGGGAAATTTTAATCCTGCGTATTGGCTGGTTGTGTCAGGCGGAATACGAATGGGGTCAGCATTTGATTTTTGGCCGCGAAGCGGGGCTCACTGATGAAGAGATGGAGCGCATCAAGGCGGGAGCAGATGCAGAGGGCTGGAGTCCTTTCGATGCTGCGTTGCTGCGTGCTGTCGATGAATTACATAATGATGCCCTGGTGAGTGATGCTACCTGGGCAGAGCTCAGCGAACAATACGACGATTTACAAATGATGGACGTGGTGTTTACGGTGGGCCAGTACAATATGGTATCCATGGCATTAAACAGCTTTGGTGTGCAGTTGGACAAAGGGGTGCCGGGCTTTTAGAAAATATCGGTGTTATCCTCACCGGGTGGGTAGAGATTAAGCTCATTGTGGAAAGTCGGCTTACATGATAAGTGACTGAAAAGTGACAGGACTCTCGGATGGGTCCATGGTAAGAGCGTACACTGGCACTGGATTTATAGATCAGTGTGGTTAATGGCGTGGTTAATGGTGTAACTGATCGTATAGTTAGCGATATAGTAAACAGGCTAGTTAAAAGCCTAATTTGAAGGCTCGTTTAAGCTTTTGTTTTAAAAAAACAGGTAGGGTATCAACATGTTTGAAAAGCAACGGAACACCAAAAGTAGCGATTCAAAAAGTAGCGATTCATCGCCGCGCGAGACAGCACCCTCAGCGGCAGTGGCCGAAGCACCGCATTCTGCGCGAGGGAATGCGTTAATTGGCGCCTCTATCAGAATAAATGGGGATGTGTCTGGGGATGAGAACCTGATTATCGAAGGTCTTGTAGAAGGTTCGATCGATCTTGCTAGCAACGAGGTTACCATTGGCAAGTCTGGGCGGGTCAATGCCGATGTGACGGCCAAAATGATCAGAATTGACGGTGAGGTAAAGGGCAATATATCGGGTCACGAAAAAGTGGTGATTTCTAAAACTGGCAAAGTTCAGGGTAATATAATTGCACCGCGTGTGACGCTCGAAGACGGGGCGAAATTCAGGGGCAGTATAGATATGGACCCGTCTGAGCGTGGCTTGTCCGGCACCACATCCGCCAATATTGGCTCTGCTAACGCAGCACTTAACAGCCACAGTGAAGTATCATCGGCTGCATCGACCAGTGCTTCGGTCGGAAATTAATAACCAGCCCTTTTGGAGTTGCACTGTAGCTTATTATCGTCTCTCCTGGCCGATGTCGACGAGGAGCGCCGGTTAACTGTTTTCGATGCCGGGCCGGCCTTACCCGAGACTGTCGAGTTTTTTTCGCAATTCAAGTGTCGCCTTTACTTTGCTGATTTATACGATGAGGACGTTCTGAGTCAGCAGGATGGCGACGCATCGGATTCGGATATGAACCTGAGCGATCGTTTTACGACTCTGTTTGATTATCCAGCCCATACCAAATTTGATGTTTGTCTGTTCTGGGATGTGCTGAGTTATATGAATGAGCCGGCCTTGCGTGCATTTAGTCAGGCGCTGAACCCCTTTTTATCCAGCAATACGGACATTCACGGTTTTAGCACCTTAAAAGCATCCACAAAACTACCTAATCAGCTGTTTGCCATTGAGCAATTAGATCGTCTTCGGGTAAGACCCAGGGAAGGTCGGCAGGCACCCTGTTATCCACACCCTCAGGTGGAATTAAATAAGCTGTTGTACGGGATAGGTGTGCGCAAAGCTACTTTGCTGTCTAACGGCTTGCTGGAAATGTTACTTAAAGTGACCGATTCGCCTGCTCCGGTAACCAGGTGATAAGACGCTTAATTGCCGATTACCGTTTCCACGCCGTGAGCAATGAGTGCTGCGATTTTATAGCCGTCGCCGTCATCAATAACGGTATAAGTGGCGCCCAGTTTTTCCAGTAAGGTTCCGTCTGTTTTTAACCGAGAAAAAGTTGCGCTAAGCAAAGCCGTTTTGTCTGTCAACTGATGTATATTGCAGCTGTCTACCTGAGAGTGGCTAAAGTCCTTGTTAGTCAGCGTATCCATGATTGACTGCAAGGTGCGGATAATTTTGCCTTCATCGTCTAGTATGCTCACCTGATTAGCGAATATCATGGTCACCGGTGGCCGATAGAATTTTGCTACAGCCGGGATATTCCCGGGTCGGAACGCAGCGCAGTAGTCGTATAGAAAGCTATTTATATTTTCCTGGTTGGTCATGATGGTAATCCGTGTGCCTGGGTACTGGATTTTTACACATTGGCAAAGCGAATATCTCATATTTATTTATGATCTAAACATATAACGATATTGAATACGTTAGCGGGGTTAGCTATGCTTGCTCGTCACCTGTACCCTGAGCGCTTTTCAGCGTTCACTGGAAAGACAGTCGATTGGAAAGATAGTTGACTGGAAAGTCGTTGATTGGAAAGTACTCATCTGGAAAGCACTCGACTGGAAAGCACTCAACTGGAAGGTAATATGAACAATGGCGTAAAGTTTAAACAACTGGCACCTGACATGTACGTTGCCGGTCAACTTGAAGTTAGTGATATGGAACGGGCTCTGGCATTGGGTGTTAACACGCTGATTTGTAACCGGCCCGATGGTGAGGCTGATCAAACCAGCTCTGCTGCAATGGCCGCAGCTGCCCAGGCAGTGGGTATCCGCTTTGTCTATTTACCGATGGCAAGCCCAGGCGATGCGGCCCGACAACGTGACGGGTTTATAGAGGCTCTAGCCGATGGTGGCGTCATACTGGCTTATTGTCGTAGTGGACGCCGATCGACGGTGCTGTGGCAGGAATCAACTCAAAAATAAGCGAAGACCGGAAGAATAGCCAATGGATGATGGAGTAATACGTGAACACCACCAAATCGTTATAGTTGGTGGTGGTGCAGCTGGAATCGCTGTAGCAGCAGGCCTCCTGAAGCGCCAGCGCGACCTTGAAATAGCCATAGTTGAGCCTTCGGATAAACACTATA
>QNFP01000205.1 GCA_003645535.1 Gammaproteobacteria bacterium
GAGTGTACGCCTGCGGAATTGTGGCAAGCATTAATTTCATGGATGAAGGAACAATAGGGGGCAATATGATTACACCAGTAGTTTATCCATTACCATTGGTCCAGGGGGCTGATCTTGATTTCAGCTTTACCTGGAAAATAGATGGAGTAGCAGTTGATTTGTCACTATATACCGCAGAGGCGCAAGTGCGTAATGGCATTGATGGAGAGAATAAAATACTAGACTTATCCAGCGCCGGATCAACGATTATACTTGGCGGTGCTACTGGCAAGATAACGCTTGTGGCTACTGCCGCTGTCACTAATCTTATCACTGGGCTAGAGACAGGAGATGGCGTATGGGACATTGAGCTTACCTTGATATCAAGTGGTCATGTAACTAATCTTATGGGTGGTCCTGTTGATTTCACTAGACAGGTGACAAAATGACATTAGAACTCAATGGGCCTATTAGTACTATAACAGTTGAAGTGACAGAAGTGTCTGTTATTGAGGTTGATATAGTTAATAGCAGTGTTATCATAGATGGCGCTGGTGAATTGGTCGTTGAGCATACCACTAGTTCCATTGCAGTTAATCCAACCGTGCAATCTGAAATCACTATAGAGAACCCAAGAAGTCAGGTGATAATAGGAGGCGATGGCGATAGTGGAGTTAATACATTTGACCAACTGCTTGATACACCAAATGGTAAAGCTGGGCATGCGCTTAAGGCTGTCACCGTTTCTGCCGATGAAACTGAACTTGTGTTTGTCACCATTCCGGGCGGCGCATCTTACGCATTCGATGATTTGAGTGATACACCTGCATCTAAATCAGGGAAAGCTGGGAAAGGACTTGCTGTAAATGTAGGTGAAACAGACTTAGATTACGTAGACTTTGTGCTTGACTCTGTTTACCAATTGCACCTAGCTGCAACTAATCCGCATAATGTAACTGCTGCTCAATCCGGGGCAGATCCGGCCGGCAGTGCGGCGACAGTTCAGGGCAACCTGGATACCCACGAGGCCGACACACTCAATCCTCACGCCGTTACAGCGGTTCAGTCGGGCGCAGACCCAGTAGGGAGCGCGGCGACCGTACAGGGCAACCTAGACACCCATACGGGCGACACATCTAACCCCCACAATGTTACCATTGATGATGTGTTCCCTCTTGACAACGATGAATATATTACAGCAAAAGACTTGGCATCATCCATTAGAGACATATTAGGAGTAGACGCTAGTGACAATGTTTCTGTTGGATCTACCGCTCTTAACTTGCTGCTGAAAGGGAAAGCTGTTCATCCGCAATATTTTAACGGCACGTCTACAGACGATCTCGCCTTATTAGCCGAACTTAACTCGCATGTAAGCAATGTTGCTAATCCACATGCTACTACATTCGATTTACTTGGCGATACGCCTGCGTCTAAATTTGGTAATGCTGATAAGGCTGTATTTGTTAACGGTTCCGCCACAGCCTTGCAGTATAGGTTTATAGTTCATTCTGATTTAAATGGGCTAGAAGAGGATGATCATAAGTTATACGTAAAGAAGAATGGCTGGAACATTGGAGCTGATTCAACGGTCACGAGATCGTTTACGCCAGGAACCAGGACATTTGAGATTGCTCCATCCGGTGCGTCATTTGAATACTGGTGTGATGGTGTTCTTCACACAAAGACGACCGCGCAAAGTGTTGTGATTGACGATCTTGAAGGGTTATGGTTTATTTATTTTGATGGCGCTACTCTTATTGCGTCACAAACAGTATGGAACATCTTTGATGATGACCTGGCTCTCGTGAGCTATCTTTACTGGGACGCAACAAATAATACGCATGTCGGCGTGGGCCATGAAATGCACACTTGGGTCATGGACCCAGCCACGCATGCACATCTCCATCTTGCGGTCGGAAGTCGGTACAAGGATGGTTTATCTCTTGGGAATATGGACGTTGACGGCAATGGGGATGACGCTAGCGCTGCTCGATTCTCTGTAGGTGATGGCTCATTTTTTGATGAGGATATCTTGAACGTGATCGAGGATGGAGCGCCTCAGCCATTGACAAGCGTTGCCGAAATTCCGGTCCTGTACAGGCTTGGAGCTACTGGCGTATGGCGTAAAATTCCAGCGACAACATTCCCAATCACGACTACTGGGGGCGGTCGTGCAGCATGGAATGAATTCACTGGTGGCGCATGGCAATTGACAGAGGTTGACAATCGTGACTTTGTGCTAATGCATATCTTCGGGACGAATGACCTTGAAGAGCCAGTAATTGCGATCATGGGTCAGGATGAATACGACAGTAAACGTGCCGCCAGGGCTGGGGCAGAGGTAGAAATGCAGTCCCTTCTACTGGGGGATTTAGCGACACTATTGCCTGAGTTTGTCCCGATGGCAACCGTAATCTTCGAGACTCAAGACAGCTACAGTAACGCAGTGCAGAGTAGGGTAGTGTCTACAGATGAGGGAGATGATTATATTGATTGGAGAGCGACGACTGGATCAAGATCAGCTGTCTCTGGCGTAACAGATCACGCCCTACTAACCGGGATCACTGGCAATGACCACGTAAAGCACACTGAGACTGCCGCCGCCCCAACGACAACCGAGTATCCTAATGATGGGGATTGCGGATTTCATAAAGACACTACTGGGCCAACGTATTATACTGTTTGCAATTTTGGCGGAGTAATCAAGAAGGCGCTATTAACATAAGAGAAACCCTCCAGCTTAAAGGGTAGTTCCCTCCTATGACTCGATGTGCTGGCATCGGGTCTTTATTCTATGCTGTCGTTGCTAGCTTCTACTCGACGAGTAATGGAATCGGCCCACTCCTCTAGCCTGAGTATGTATCCGCTCATCTTAATCAGTATGGTGTCAATACTATCAGTGTAGCTCCATGTTGGCTTGTCTGATCTTATCGGTATGACGATTTCTTTCTGAGGCTCATGCACTGGTTTTTCAATAACGTCAGGCATAACGATAGGCACATGCTCTTCTACTGTGCGACACCCCATGCTCATCGATAGCGCAACGAGAAAACACGATAGCCATAATACAGCGAATAAAGTAAGGCCAGCATATTTCATCTTCTTTTTATTCAATTGCTGCTCCAAGTACTGATCCTGCAAAAGCTCGTATCTTATCTTCAATGGACTCTGCCTTATAAATCGCCCTAGCTGCTTCCTCTTCTTTGATTCTGGTATTCCGCATAGCCTCTGCATCTCTCTCTTCTGCCAGTCTTGTATTCCTTTTGAATCTAACGACTGATTTTTCATACTTATTCATCCATTCTTCTGTTGCTTTTTGCTGCTCTATTGACGCCTCCGCAACAGCAGCACACGTTATTTTATCTTGCTCTTTCTCTTTGCCGCATGTGTCAAGGTCTATTTTAAGCCCATCAACTTTTGATTCTAACTTAGATATGCTACCACTCTGCACCTTGATAACTGAGTACATGGAACCCATGCCCATTAAAGCTAAAACTAGCACGACCGTGCCGCCTGATAGCAGGCCCTTCCACTCTTTAATTAGGAATGCTAAGATCATCACTTCACCCCACTTCCAGGAAACGGCGACCACTTCTGTATCACGTTAACACCAAGGTACCATCCACTCACAGCAAACGCCGCATAGCTCCACATTGCCAACTGCGACATGGTAACGTCTTTCCATATTTCTGGCGGCACTACCTCTTTAACCAAAAAAAAGCTAACCATTACATACGAAGCTCCATACACAACTGTATACAGCGCAAGCATAGCAATTGTTAGCTTCCATTTTCTGCTCGTAGTTGTTTTCTCATCAGCCATTCTGCTTTCCTTTCCATCTGCTCATTAATTAACGGCATGTGACGCATGCAGTCTCGTTGGTCTTTACCAGCTTCACTCCACAGGGCCAGCATTGCATCACGAACGCTACAGCTATCAGCATTTGTGCGCTTTATTGTTTTAAGGTTTACTGCCATGATGACATGTCCCCTGATTCAAAGCCATCAACAAATATTCTATTAGGATTTGGTATTTCACCGCACTCAATAGTCGCGCCACCAAGTATCATTAACGTATGGCCTATTGGGTGCCCTGGTGACGTTGTGATCATATACGTTGGGCCAGCAACCCACGTGCCACCAGAGCTAGACCAGGTAAACTCCTGATCCTGTGGGTATAGATGCTTATAGTGACTGGTGAATATGACGTAATTGCCGCCGGGTGGGATATATAGTGAACATAGCAGTAAAGCTATCAGTAATGATTTCATATTACACCAAGGAGTTCAAGTGGGTTAACGTATACGCTAGATATATAGTTACTGCTAGCTGGGATGTGTCTATTTTCTATGCCCATAACTATAATTTCCCAATGAATATGCGGTACCATTGCGGGGCCGTATTTATCCCTGAGATCAAGTGACCGCCCTATTACATCACCCTCACTTAGATGGGCGCCTGCGATTACATTAGGATTAACGTATAATATTCTATGAATCTGACATTTACCATGCAGTTCAATTAGCTTAAACCTTGGATCACCTACGTAACAAGTTCCTATTCTCTTGACAGTGCAATCAATTGGTGCATATACATATGATTTTGGTAGCGTATCTAAGTCAACCCCAATGTGAGTCCTTGTCTTTCTTGACGCCCCAAATCTGCCTTCTCCATGAGCGTCATTTCTTATTGTAATACCCGCTGGTGATCTCATTGATGTACCCTTTCTGGTGCCCTGTTACCGGTTATGCTTTCATACATGGGATCTAACATTGTTTCCATCCTAAGTAAACGATCATTGTTTTCTTTTATTCTGCCATCTATCACACTTTCAATTTTTACACGGATGTCACCCTCTGGTTTAAGTTCGAGCTTGAGCCTGCGATCAAAGTTAACCTGTGCAGCGGAAGACATAACGCTTGCTATAATGACCCCAGCTCCCCAAACCGCAGCAACAATAGTAATAGCCGTAACAGCGACACCCTTGTACACCATCATCTTTGCCACGTTCATTGAAAATGTTCCAGTCGGTTTATCTTTATCCATATTTGCTCCAGTGAACATGGCGCGTCTATCTTTGCACATCCGAGCCTCGATTCCTCGTCCCTCACTTAGAAATATAGCACCTGGGCTTGAGCTTTGCCAACCTGGGGCCGGGGACGGGCGTTAAGGTACCGTGGGGTTAGATTCTCGGGCGGGAGGCAGGGCGGGGGAGCAGGAAGCTGCTGTGAGGACGTTAAACGGGGCCAGTTGGCCCCATCTAACAGTTGTAGACCACGAGTTTTATTTGTTTACTCTACATATCAACACCGCCTTTCGCATCAATCTCTTTTACATAATATAAAATTTGATTAAGTCTACGCAATTGACGATCAAGTATATCCGCCTGCATATACCTTCTTCTCTTGAATGAATCCCACGCCAATTTCTTTGTCGGATATGCGTATCTCTTTCTTGCGCCATCAAGTATAAATTTTCGCTCAGTATATAATCTATGATGGACCCAACATCCGGCATTAGTTACTGATTCAACAAGAAATTCATCAGGTTTTATTGGTAATCCTTTCTTTATCCCATCAAAAAAGTTAATTAAATTATCATTTTCATATCTATAATAAACATCGCCTACTGATGGCTTGCTCATGATATTTCCTCAAATACATGAGCAACAAACGACCCATTAA
>QNFP01000206.1 GCA_003645535.1 Gammaproteobacteria bacterium
AGGTTCTCATCATTTGATACTGCATCAATGATGCTGACTTCAAAACTCATGAAGTCACCACCTGCCAACACTAAGTCACCAAACGATAACGGGAACTGTGAGCGTGATTCCTTACTATGTTCAATACCTTGTGGATTTAATTTGTCAGCACCAGCCATCCGACTAGTAAACGTACCAATGATCTTGAATGATGCATGGAATCTTTTAGCCAAGAGCAGCTTGTCCCACATCTCTACTTTCTTAGCCGCTTGCCGTGCATCAAGACAGTCTTGTGCATACTTTGCTGCTGGATGTGGCTCTCCAGTATTACCTGTACCTTTACACGCTGGACACGGTACTTCAATGGTGTTCGGCAGATACGATTGCTCATTAAGGAAGGTTGCAAAAGAATCTGCATCATCCATATTTGCTACAAGAGACTCAGTGCTGACGTAAGGTTCATCAGTTATATTACTAACAGCTCGTACAACGGCATGTGTCTCCTGTTTAGCCTTATAGTCACGGGCATCGTCTCCTTGTAGTTCAATTTTGGCGGTGCCAAGACACTCCATACACGGCTCTTTGCCATCAGCCAACGCCTCAAGGACCGTTGCCTTTGTTGAACCATTCAAAACTTGTTGTTCTGGTGCAGATAGATATGGAGAAATATAATCCCAAACACGGCTAGGTGCTTTGGGTGCTTGCATTGATTCAAGAACCTCTCTATTGCGAAGACTCTTGATACCATCAATATCAATAGCAAAGCCTCGCCAACGTGCCGACCCTACTTGTGCAGCGAGAGTTGAGTCGTCATCATCAATTTGCAACGTCGAGCCTTCTTCATCACGGAAATGATAGAACAAATCACGAGTATAAGTGATATCATCTTGTGCGTATTGTCGTGCAAGTTTATGGAACCTCCAATGTGCAATGTGGCTGTTGGCTATTCCTGGCCAAGCATGTCCTTTTTTATATCCACTGGCTGATGGAATCTTACAACGCCAATTAACCTCTGGGCCATCAGGACATAACGTAACGGCACACGGGGCATATCCTAAGTCCAATGGAAATTGACTTGGAAAAACATCATCTCTTGCTAATGTACTATCAATGCCTAAGATGTGTTGAGCAAGAACCTTTAGAGCGATAGAAGGTTTAAACCTAAGAGTTAGGTCAGAGAAAGTGGGATCATCACACGCCTCGACGTCCCAATTGTGCTCTTTATATACCTTACGTCTTGCAAAATACACAGCATCAATATCGATAATCTCATCAAGTCGTTTCTGTAACGACGAAATTAGAACCGTTGGAATACGTTTGATTACAACATTATTCCGGTTCATGCTCAAGGATTGGTAAGGCCCGCGTCTTGCATAAAGAAACAAATCAAGGCAATGACGAGGCTTGAGGCACAAACCATCACGTGCTTGCATTTCCAGTTGTGCATATTGTTCAATATGATTTTCTGGATGTGCATCGTAACCTACAACTTTACCAAGCTCATCTAAGGTATTGTAGAGGCGTTGTAGATGGTAATGGTCAAATACAGCGTTAAAGAAAATACAACCAACATCACAAAACGACGCAATAAGATCCAATGTCTCCTGGATCGTTGAACCCCACACGTCGTGTAATACGATTTCCGAGTCATCTTGATTACTACCTTTCGTATCAATTAATTGGTATTGTATTAAAACTATTGGACTATTGAGTGAAAAAGTTTCTGTATCCACTACATATAGTTTCATTATTAATCCTCCAGATTAGTAATCGGAATTGTCCTCGTAAGTGTCTTCACCTGATTCTATAGCTTCAAGCGAAAGTTCTGATTTAAGTATTTCTAAAGTGCCGACTATTTCAGCGTAAGATAGGTTGTATTCGAGACGAAAGTAATTAATCGTTTTCGTTAATTCAATTGTTAGATGCTCTACTGCGTACATAAGGGTGTCCAATCAGTCATGGGAAAAATCAGGGATTTCAAAGCAAATGCCAGCTTCACGTGCTTCTTCTTTAATGTCATGATACACTTCAAAGTTAGCAACGTCCCCTGCTGTCCATCCCAAAAGACGATTTTGTAATCCATGTGATCCAAATGTCTCGTACAACACCTCCATCATTTCACGAATCTCTGTGACGGTCCTACGCTTCTTCGTCATTGCCCTTGGCTTCTCTTCTTTTTCAAGAATCTTTGTTACATTTTTTGATGTTCCTTCACCCCTTTGGCGAGCTTTCTTGATTTCAACGGCAACAGCAATCTGTTGCTCTATGTCCTTAATACTATATAGTTTACGAATATGAGTAGTCGTCAAGATACCCGTTGCAACTTCTGCTTGTACCACTGGTTGAAGATCCAAGATCATACATCGAACTTGTACCCAGCCATCAGAAACGTTTAACTCATTTGCAATAGCATTACGGCTCATACCAGCATTGTATAACCTTTCAATACTCCTTGCTTGTTCAAGAAGATTAAGATCCTTACGTTTGAGGTTCTCAATAAAGTTATCAATACTGTAAGAATCTTTCTTCTTACCTTGACGTAGAATCGCGGGAATAACCGGATGATTGTTCACACGATATGCTTGGTAACGACGGTAACCTGCAACGATTACATGGTCGTAATCTTTAGGATCAGTATCAAACTCACCACAAGGACGCAAAATGATTGGTGCAAGTAACCCTTTCTGTGCGATTGATTTAGCTAAATCAATAACATCCATAGGTGTTACTTGCTCTATTCTGCAATTAAATTCATGATCCGAAAATATTTTGTTAATCGGATAGAGTGTTAAACCACACATTTCATCATTCTCAATTGCTTCAGCGCACATTAGTGAATTAGGATATTTATCTGTCATTATTTCCTCTCCTTCATTTTATGGATCTCTTGTCGTTGTATTCGGACTTCTAATGGGGCATCAATGCCAATTTGAACACGATGCCGTGACATCTTACAAACACAGATAATAATCTCAATGTCACCAACATCAAGAATGATCTTTTCGTCTTCCTTACGTGTTAGAACAAGCATCTTGTCGTCCCTTTCGTGGGTTAATATCTGATGGTTTGATGTCTTGCCATGATCTTCCCAATCTAATATCATTAATTGTTTTTCTATTCACATTAAATTGTTTTGCCAATACATTATGTGGAATAAAATGTAACACATATTTAAGATATGCAACTTCCTCTTTTGTTAATTTGGTGCTGGTACTATTCCTCACATTCTCTACACACGTTACAAATCTCACGTTTTCTGGACAATAATCACCATCATTGTCTATACGGTCGATTTGTAATCCTGGTTCCCAACCATGGTCTGTGGCCCAAATGACAAAATCTTCTTCAAAATACCATACGGCACAAACACTAATGCCGCGTCCACCATAACGACTATAATATCTATCATCCGTATTACAACAACGACTAATCATAGATGAATACATACGTTTTAATTTAACATGTGATAATTTTGCTTGTTTACAATCATAAATACTAATACAGTTTCGACAACGACGACTAAGTTGTCCATGATCTAAACCAAAGTCATCAAGTTCTTTTGATTCACCACATTCTGAACATACTTTAGACATTTGCGTATACCTCTTTCAACCCCGTCATTGTTTGTCGTTGAAGACTTTTCTTTTGTTTTAAATTCGTTAAAACATACAGATCACTAGGAAGATGCAAATAATCCACGATCTTTGCACCACGTTCAATGTCCATCCCAATTCTGTGAATCCTGTCCTCTGATTGTATACGACTACTTGCATTGAAATCATTACTGTAATATATTGTAGTCGGTGAAGCGGTCAATGTCAAGCCCTCACCACCAGCACCAGGTTGAGCAACAAACGCGAGCCGTGGGCATTCATCAAAGCCGTGTTGGTAAACGTTTAACAATTTTTCATTGGGGATTTCTTCTCCAAGCACCGGACAATGTTGCCACCCACGACCATCAACTCTGAGTACGTCCCATCCTTGTTGGTTACATACCGATACGACACGGTCAACCGAGGCAGTGAAACCTGCATAGATGTTGAGTCGTCCGATTTCGGTGTGGACATCAAGGTCATTACGTAATTCTTCATCCTTTGGGCACTCGACAAGAGTAGCAGTCCTAGTATAACTAGGAACACTCCCGGCACCACCACAATTGAGACATTCCACAATGCGTTGAGAATAAACAATTTCTTTCTCTCCTATCGTATCACCATCATCATTGAACAAATATTTGATTCCCTGATTTGCCCACTCATCAGGAACAAACTCTGATGGGTCATCAGGATCAAAAAATTCAGGATACTCTTGTTTACCATTACAAAGGGCACAAACTTTTGTCCCTGTTTCTTCTTGAGTGTACGAGAAACCATCACTCAACATACGCAGACCAGTCAAACATTCAATGGCCCGACTTGATGTGTCAACAATCAACTTCGCAGCCATCAACGTATCACGGCTCGGCTTCAATTTGCGTTGTTCGTAGACCTTATCAGGCAGATCCAAACAATCTTTCTTGAGTTTAACAAGAACCAACCCTTTCATTCTCTTATAGAGGAAAGATACTTCGTCTTTGCCTTCTATGAAAGAGTGGTTACCTGGTGCAGGTAAACCGAAAGGTGTCAAGCCATGTGCTTCTGATGTACGTAATTCGCCACACGTTGCACACTTCTCTTCAGTATCCCTCCAGGTAACGTGTTTCTTATAAGCGCCTTCGTTGGCGTCTTCAAATATTCCAAGACGTTCACGAAAAAGAAACACGTTACCTTCACGGAGGAATCCAGGCTGGGTAACCTCGCATTGATGCCACCAGTCCAAAGGTGAATGTGGTGCTGGTGATCCAGATAACAATAACAGTGCTGTATCAAACTCTGATCGTCGTAACTCATTAGCCAGATTCCTGGCCGCAACAGAACGTTGTGATGTTGGTGTCTTAATCCTTACTGATTCATCAAAAACAACACCTTGTGGTATGTGCCTGCCTCGTGCTACATACTTTTTTAGTCCATCATACGTCATAGGTACTGGAGATACGAGAGGTTTCCAACGGTCAACTTCCTCATAGAAGGCACGAAGGGCAGAGTTCGGTGCTACCCATACCCAATCAGTTAAGCCTGACATCTCCATGTAAAGTAGTGCAGCTAATGTCTTACCTGTTCCCATTTCACAAGCAAGTAAACAATCATTAGTCAACAACGCATGGGCCACCATTTCAACTTGATGTTTATAAAGTTCTTCAGTATCTCCATAGCGACTAAAGAAATACTCTTCTACACGTTTCATTGTAGGTTTTAGATAACTTTCATCAGTCGCATGGTCATATTTTGAGTATGGGCTTTCTCCGCCGTGTCGAGCCTGGAGGTGTTGTAGTACGAAGTCGTTTCGTTGTGTTACAGGTATCTCCCACAGCTTCGGTCCAGTGGTCCGTTGTCCGGGTATCGGGCCAAGCCAGCGGCGGCCTTCAAATGATGTCTTAACAATATCAAGTAACGGACGGTTGAAACGAAAGTGTAACTTGATTTTATCATGATCATCATTATACTCCAAAGTAACAGGGACCATGCGGCGTCCGATTTTGAACTTTGTCTCAACATTCATCACGATTCCTTAGACACGGCGAAAATGGACAACGAAAAGATGAAAGGCCAAAAGATAGCTAAGAACAACGCAGCAGGGAT
>QNFP01000207.1 GCA_003645535.1 Gammaproteobacteria bacterium
CCGCTTCTACAACTCGACACATATAATCGAAATCGGTACGGCTGCCGTCCTCTAGAGAAAACTCCACGTCATCAACAAAATTTCTGGCAATTTTAACCGCACCGATAGATTGCTCGAGCACCTCTTCGGGCGACATCTGCAACTTGTATTCCATATGAATCGGAGACGTGGCAATAAATGTGTGGATACGCGGTGCAACGGCATTCTCAAGCGCCTCAGCCGCACGTTCGATATCCCCGTGGGTGGTACGTGCCAGGCTACACACGACACAATCCTTAATGGTGTCGGCGATACTTTTGACAGCCGCAAAATCGCCCTGACTCGATATAGCAAAGCCGGCTTCGATTACGTCTACTCCCAGTTTTTCCAGCGCCTTTGCAATACGAAGCTTTTCCTCTTTGGTCATCGCTGCGCCAGGGCTTTGCTCGCCATCACGCAAAGTGGTATCAAATATAACTAACTTGTCATTTTTCATGATCAGATTCCGAAACTACCCGCTACATTGCGGGCTTGAAGTTCAAGAAGAGTCTCCCCGTATTAAAGGGAATATGCAAAACAATTTGGATGTAAAAGTAGAGTGCCCCTCAGGGCAGGAGGCGTAATAGACGAGCAGCAACAATTGTGACCGACGCGAAGCGACAGCCAAAAAAGTTATTTGTCAAAGCTGGACAACACATAATAATTAAATATTAAACCTGCAAATATTGGATACGACCAATTAGCTGCCATTCAAACAGATTATTGTGCATTTGCCAAGATAGAGTTAACGCCTTTAGCCAACATTTTTTTCAGCCATTCATTCAGTCACTCAACCAGGCGCTCGATCAGACACTCAATTAGGCACTCAATTAGTAAGGCAAATCAACGGTTAACATCACTGATACAAAATCAGCTAATCCTGATAGGCGCAGTACAAATTAAGCCTTTTTTGAGTGCCGATATTTTCGGCTAGCACTGATAACCGGACCAGACAGGGCGTAAAGTACGGCGATCAATAATAGTACGCGGGGTGGGTCAATAAGGATAACGGAGACCAGCATCGCCACCGCGAAGATTGAAACAAACGGCACTCGTCCTTTGAAATCAATCGCTTTCAAACTGTAATATCGCATCGGTGCGACCATTAACAATCCCGCTGCTGCGGTAACGAACAGTGCAAGCACAGCAAGCGATTGCGTCGCCTCCGCATCGTAACCGCTCCATACCATCGCAGCTATCAGGCCGGCCGCGGCAGGGCTGGCCAGACCGATAAAATACCGGCTATCGGCAACGCCTACCTGGGTATTAAAGCGGGCAAGCCGCAATGCGCCACAGGATGCGTAGATAAAAGCCCCGGCCCAACCCACTTTACCCAACGTAAACAGCATCCAGCTAAAGGACACCACGGCTGGTGCAACACCAAACGACACCATATCCGACAGGCTGTCATATTGAACTCCAAAATCGCTTTCAGTGTGGGTCATACGGGCAACCCTGCCATCCAGCCCATCAAATAACATAGCAACAAATATGGCAATTGCGGCGGCTTCAAACTTGCCATTCATTGCCGCCAGAATGGCGTAAAAACCGCCAAATAGTGCACCGGTAGTTAGCAAATTGGGCAACAGGTAGATACCACGACGGCGTTGGGCGCGGCGCGTGGATCGTCCCTCTGTAGAATCACCTTCGGCGCTAGCGCCAGCGACTTCGCTATCGGGAGCCACCGAGAATAGCTTATTTGTTTCGGAATCAGGTTCAGTTGCCATGGGGCACCACGTTGAAAATATTTCCGTCAGTATAACGCGAAACGGCAAGCGTGAGCCTACCGTTTCGTGTCATGAAATAAGCCCGGCATTGAGCGCGTCAAAATACCAGGTTTACTTCAGGAATTGATGATTAAGCCATAAATTAATTACGAGATTTATCGATCAGCTTATTGGCGCCAATCCAGGGCATCATCCCTCTCAGGCGAGCACCTACTTCTTCAATGGGATGCTCTGCAGACCGACGGCGACTTGCTTTTAACACCGGATTGCCAGCCTGATTATCGAGAATGAACTCGCGGGCAAATTTACCTGATTGAATGTCTTCGAGGATACGTTTCATTTCCGCCTTGGTCTCGTCATTGACCACGCGAGGGCCACTGCTGTAATCACCATATTCTGCGGTATTCGAAATTGAATAGCGCATATCGGCTATACCACCCTGGTACATCAGGTCGACAATCAGCTTAAGCTCGTGCAGGCATTCAAAATACGCCATTTCCGGCGCATAACCTGCTTCCACCAGGGTTTCAAAACCTGCTTGCACCAGCGCAGTTGCGCCACCACACAACACAGCCTGCTCACCAAACAAATCGGTTTCGGTTTCTTCTCGAAAATTAGTTTCAATGATGCCAGAGCGACCACCACCATTGGCAGAAGCATAGGAAAGCGCGATATCTTTAGCATTGCCACTAGCATCCTGATAAACAGCAATAAGCGACGGCACACCACCACCTTCCTGGTAGGTACTACGTACTGTGTGACCCGGGCCTTTAGGTGCAATCATTATCACATCGATATCTGACCGCGGCTCAATCATCTGAAAGTGAATATTGAATCCATGAGCAAAAGCTACCGCTGAACCTTCTTTCAGGTTCGGTTCAATATCAGCATAGTAAATCGCTTTTTGATGCTCATCTGGCGCGAGGATCATCACCACATCGGCATCGCTTACCGCATCAGCAATTTCCGCTACTGTCAGTCCCTCGGCCTCGGCTTTGGCCCGGGATGCAGAACCCTTGCGCAGGGCGACCACAACGCCGTCAACACCAGAATCACGCAAATTCAAAGCATGAGCATGCCCCTGAGAACCATAACCAACAATGGCGACTTTTTTACCTTTGATAATGGAAACGTCGCAATCTTTATCGTAATAAATCTGCATATTTATTCACCTCGTTTGTTTGCAAAAAGTTAATTCTGAATAATTCAGTCCTTAATAAATCAATTCTTAATAAATCAATTCTTAATAACTCCGTCCCTAATAAATCAGAGTTTCATGGATTTTTCGCCCCGTACGATTCCGGATACCCCGGAGCGAACGACTTCTAAAATAGTTGTATCACCCAGCGCTTCGATAAAAGCATCAAGCTTATCGCTCTTACCTGTCACCTGTACAACATAAGTAGTCGGCCCAACATCAATAATCTGGGCTCGAAAGATATCGACACAACGCTTCACTTCCTCACGCATTGCCCCGCTCGCTCTGACTTTAAGCAGCATGAGCTCACGTTCAATGTGCGCACCTTCTGTGAGATCCAGAACTTTAACAACATCTACCAGCTTGTTTAATTGTTTGGTCAGTTGCTGAGTGATGACATCATCGCCACGCGTCGTCAGGGTCAGCCGCGATAAGGTGGCATCTTCCGTGGGAGCAACAGTCAGAGAATCTATATTGTAACCGCGCTGTGAAAATAACCCCACTACGCGAGACAGAGAACCTGACTGGTTTTCCAGCAGTACTGAAATTATCCTTTTCATCAGGTGCGCTCCGTCTTATTCAGCCACATGTCGCGCATAGAACCCGGTGCTATCAGCATAGGGTAAACATGCTCAGTCTGGTCAACGCTGATATCAACAATCACCACACGGTCTTTGTAGCTGAAACACTCTTCCAGCCCGCTCTCCAGCTCATCAAGATGATCGATCTTAAGACCAATGTGTCCATAGGCTTCGGCCAATTTAACAAAATCAGGCAAGGAGTCTTCGTACAGCACATGAGAATAGCGACTACCGTACTGCATATCCTGCCATTGCTTCACCATGCCCAGAGCCTGGTTATTGAGGATAATAATTTTTACCGGCAATTCGTGCTGCGTACAGGCGGACAGCTCCTGAATACACATTTGAATACTACCTTCACCGGTGACACAAGCGACCTGGGCGTTAGGCAGTGCCATCTGTACACCCATGGCTGCTGGCAAACCATAACCCATGGTGCCGAGGCCGCCAGAGTTAAACCACTGGCGCGGCTTATCAAACAAATAATACTGCGCAGCAAACATTTGATGCTGACCTACATCGGATGTTATGTAAGCATTGCCTTCCGTTACCTTATAAAGTGCCTTTACAGCATCCTGCGGTTTAATGAGCTGTCCGTCGCTGGGCTCGTAACGAGGCCTGGTGTACAGACCATATCGTTCACGCCATCCTTCGATCTGTAGCCACCAGTCATCTATTGCTGCTCGATCAAGCTTATCTAATTGATCGCCCAGCAAATCTATCATGTCATTCATCACAACGTCACAGGGCCCGACAATGGGAATATCCACCTGTACCGTTTTGGATATAGACGATGGATCAACATCGATATGAATTATCTTCGCGGACGGACAAAATTTATCGGGGGTATTGGTGACACGGTCATCAAAGCGCGCGCCAATCGCCAGAATTACATCCGCGTGGTGCATAGCCGTGTTGGCTTCAAAGGTGCCATGCATGCCTAACATGCCCAGAAACTGTTTATCCGTGCCGGGAAAACCGCCGAGCCCCATCAAGGTGTTAGTCACCGGAAAATTGAGCATTTTTGCCAATTTTATCAGTTGCTCGGAGGCATCGCCCAGCACCACTCCGCCACCGGCGTATATCACTGGCCGCTTAGCCGACGTTAACAGCTTGACCGCCCGCCTGATTTGCCCGGAATGACCACGAGTGGTGGGCTGGTAAGAACGTATTTTAACCTTTGCCGGAAACCGGTAAGGCATCTTGTTATTTGGATCAGTAACATCCTTTGGCAAATCCACAACCACCGGCCCCGGGCGGCCACTACCGGCAATATAAAAAGCTTTGGCGATGGTCTCGGCGATATCTGCAGGATCTTTAACCAGGAAACTATGCTTCACCACCGGACGGGAAATACCGATCATGTCGGTTTCCTGAAAAGCATCTTCACCAATTTTTTCCTGGGGCACCTGACCAGAAACAACCACTATCGGAATAGAATCCATATAAGCAGTCGCAATGCCAGTAATCGCATTCGTCGCACCCGGGCCAGATGTCACCAGCGCAGCGCCAACTTCACCTGTCGCCCGCGCATAGGCGTCTGCAGCATGCACTGCCGCTTGCTCGTGGCGCATCAGAATATGCTTGACGTCATCCTGCCGAAACAACGCGTCATATATATGCAGTGCCGCGCCGCCGGGATAACCCCATAAATGTTTGACACCCGCATCATGCAATGCGCGTATAAGAATTTCACCACCGGAAAGAAGTTCCACTTGCTTTGCCTCAGCTTAATAAAAACATACCAACCCGGACGGGTCGCTTACGCTGTGGCATCACAGGTGCTTGCTTTGACAACACCGCAGTCAACGTTAAACGTGGTTCTGACTGCTGCAAGGCAATATGGGTAAATACTGCCTTTACTGTAGATGACCAGCGAGCGCTGTTTTCGCCCATCTGGTTACTGGAATATATTTAACAATCGGGGGCTATCTTGCACAGCGCCCCGAAAGGCGCGCACCCTACTTGTTAAGGCTTATAAAGTCAAGACAAGATCAACCTTGTGTTAGTAACACATAAACTGTCCGGTCTTGTAGCACATGACCTGTCCGGTTCTCATAGTACCCCGAGGAGGGGCGCTTATGAGACGGACAGAGTGGCTACAGGAGACTCGACTAA
>QNFP01000208.1 GCA_003645535.1 Gammaproteobacteria bacterium
CGGGTGGGGTCGAAGTTCACGTCCTGTATGGCGCAAGGTGACGCGTGTCATCAAACCCAGCGACATCAAGCCGAAGCCGCCAAGGGTAAATGCGTGCACCCAGCTTTCTGTGCCTATCGCCAGACCAAAGTAATCCAGGGCCAGCAGGAGCAGGGAGATACACAGCCAGGCGTAACCCAGGTGCAATACCCACACGATAGGCGAGGTGAGAATGCTGAGGCTGCGCCAGCGATACAGTCGCACCGCGTGTAAGGCGAAAGCGAACAGGGCGAGGGCGCCGCTGATGGGGGTGGACGCAGCACCGATATCTGCCACTGCAAGGGCGATTATAGACGCAGCAGATAGCCACTCCAGAATGACTACATGGCCTATTTCGGTGGGCCGGCCATCTTCTAACAGGGCGTTTTCAGTAAAAATAGGGCCCAGGACTCCCAGGGTTACCGAACAGTGGAAAATCATGGCGTACAGACCTATGCGCAGGCCCTGTTGCCACAGCTGCTGTTCATGTTGAATAACCCCCAGGTAGTAGCAGAGGTTACCAATAAAGAAGCCGGCGGTAATAACAATCAGGCCCAGGAATATCCGGTGGTGCACATTGCGTAACTGCGGAACCACAAGCCATGCAAAAATGGGCAGAAAGCTCAGGTCAAGAATGGCCACAAGAGGTAGAGGCAGCAGGCTTGAAAGGACAAGGGCCAACCTTCCCAGCAGCCAGCTGAATACCAAAATCACGAGACCAGTATTTTTTATGTCGGCTGTTCCCGCCCAACTGGGCAAAGCTGTCAGTATGAAGCCGAATATGATGGCGGTGGAAAAGCCAAAAACAATCTCGTGTTGGTGCCACAGGGCAGGGAGGCTGATTGACTGACTGCCCATGGATGGAATTAACCCGGTGTAGTGAGGGATCCAGGTCATTACCAGTATTGGTCCGTACAGCGCCCCGAGTAGAAAGAAGGGGCGAAAAGGGCTGTGCCATATCGCTGAACGGGTTATCACTTGTGTCGGTGGGATGCGGCCACTGTGGAAGCGTGATCGTAGAGGCCGGATGTAAGATTCAAGACTTTGCTGGCGGTCAATATGTCTTCATCCAGGCTTTTGATCGAGGCTGTCAGGGAGAGGAGCAGTTCACGACGATACTGGGCAAACATATCGCTCACACTGGTTCCTTTATCGGTGACCTCATAGGCGGCGGTGCGTTTACTATTGCCAGTTCCAGCTCGTGTAATCAGTCCCACTTTGGTCAGTTTGCGCAGCGAGTATTGCAAGTTTGACAGGTCGTCACGGTTCATTAAACGAGCGACTTCAGAGATGCTTTTGGCCCTGTCGTGCATACGGATAATGTGCAGCACAGCATTGTCGGTGCCTGAAAGTCCGCCGTCGATACAGCAAGCCAGACAATCCTTCTGCCAGCGGTCGAACGCAGCGCTTATGCGAAGGACTGAAAACTCGAGCTCGGTGAAATTCAGTTCCAAGTCGCTTGTTGCGAGATGCCAATGCTTATCAAACACGGCCTCACTCCTTATCTCTTTCGTCGCCAACGCCTCACTCCTGTGTTTTTTTGTAGTCAAAGCACAGCCATAAAGGCGATGTGCGCATTGTAACGCTTATCTTTAGATGTACAATTTTAGCATTAAAATAAAGTGTAAAGTAGCTAATTAAATGGAGGGAGCAAGCACCATGGACGCGAAAAACAGAGAGGCACTGGCATGTCGTATTCGGCCGTGGTTATAATCTACTCCATGACAAAACCAAAGGGAGCCCGAATAAAGATGTCCCGTAAACCCCTGGAATATTCAATAGAGGACTGGTTGCCCTATCGCCTGTGGCGTCTCTCGCGGACAGTGGGTGATACGCTCGAAGCTTACTATTGTGAAGCTTTTGGCCTGGATGGCTCAGATTGGCGCACCCTCGCTGTGCTGGCCAACTATGCGCCTATTTCTGCCAAGGCACTGGCGGAAACACTCGATATACATCAGGTACAAATGACCCGTGCTTTAGCAAAGCTACATGATCTCGGTTTGCTGAGTCGCAGGACTGACAAACATGACAAGCGTAAAGTTGTCCTGCAGTTAAACCGCAAGGGAAAGGCAATCTACGATGAAATCGTACCCAGGGCCCAGGCCCTGGAGGATAAGAATTTTGCCAGCTTTAGTGCAGCGGAGCGCAAGCAGTTCCTCGCACTCCTGGGCCGCCTGGAGCGGCAGGTTTTCGAGTAAACTCAGGCGTCGACGGGTTTTAGTCGGGAGGTAAAGTGACGCAGCGACCCGGGCTCCCAGGTAATTTCCATCCCATTTATTTCACCGGCTTTTTTATAAATTTCCTCGAAGCATTCAATCATGTAGTCGGCCTGGCTCTGGGTGTATACACGTCGGGGCATGGCCAGTCTGACAAGTTCCATGGGCGCGGCCACTTCACTGCCATCGGGCTGGCGACCAAACATGAAGGAACCAATTTCAACGCCGCGAATACCGCCGGTAATATAGAGCTGTACCGCAAGGGCCTGGGCCGGGTATTGCAGGGCGGGGATGTGTGGCAGCATTTTCTTGGCGTCGATGAATACAGCATGTCCGCCACCGGGCTTCATTACAGGTATGCCGATGGCATCCAATTTTTCTGTTATGTAGGCGATGGAACGAATCCGGTAATGCAGATAGTCTTCGTCGACTATTTCTTTAAGCCCTGCGGCGATGCATTCCAGGTCGCGACCTGACAAACCGCCGTAGGTTGGAAAGCCCTCGGTCATAATCAGGCGTGTTCTGGCTTGTTCTGCCCAGTCATCATCATTCAGGGCCAGCCATCCACCCATGTTGGCAAAGGCATCTTTTTTTGCACTCATGGTCATGCCGTCGGCATAGGAGTACATCTCGCGGACGATATCCACTACCGATGTATCCGCATAAGCTTCTTCTCTAATTTTGATGAAGTAGGCATTTTCTGCAAAGCGACAGCTATCAATAAAGAATGGTTTGTCGTATTTGTCACACAGGGCCTTGGTAGCCCTGATGTTTGCCATGGAAACAGGTTGCCCCCCCCCTGCGTTATTAGTCACAGTCGTCATTATCAGAGGAATCTTATCGCCACTTTCGCGCAATAGGTCTTCGAGCTTGTCCAGGTCCATATTGCCTTTGAATGGATGCTCCAGTGCGGGGTCTTTGCCCTCTTCAATGACCAGGTCCAGCGCGGTAATGCCAGTGCTTTCGAAGTTGGCTCTGGTAGTATCAAAATGCGTATTGTTGGGAACAATTTTGCCTTCTCCACCAAAAATAGAAGAAAGAATGGCTTCTGCGGCCCGTCCCTGATGGGTCGGGATAATATGTTTAAAGGGCATTAACTCCTTTACTGCCTGTTCGAAATGGTAGTAGGAGGGAGACCCGGCGTAGGACTCATCACCTTGCATTAACGCCGCCCACTGCTTTGTACTCATGGCGGATGTGCCGGAGTCGGTAAGCAGGTCGATAATCACATCCTCCGACTTTAAACTGAATACATTGTAGTCAGCCGCTTTTATAAGTTCCTTGCGCTGCTCTTCGGTTGTCATCCTGATGGGTTCAACCGTTTTTATTCTAAAGGGCTCTATGATTGTCTTCATTTTTGAAGTCTCAACAAATATAATTTCAATGGGTAATAGTTACAATATGTAACTATAATATGTGAAGTGCCATAAAAAGTAAACCGATGAGCAGGAATACATCGGCAGGTTGTCGTGGCGGCCCTTTATGAGTGGAGCGTGGTTGAGGACTTATTTATTCCTGAAAATCTTGTAGCTGCCAATGGTCAGCAGAGGCAGAATAAATACAGCCAGGAAAACATAGGTTAAAAACCCATAGCCATGCCTTATCAGGTCGATCAGCCCTATTTTGTCACCGACAAAAATGGCGAGAGTCATAATAACAAGAGCCACTGCTGGACGCAGATATGTAGGAAGTTTCTTGTTGTTCACGGAATAAACTCTGGCAATACGTTCATTTACCGCATGCAGAAGTGCCGTCCCTGTTTCAATGAATGTGCCAAAAATGACAATATTAAAGGTAATTAGAAGAACAGGAATTTGCATTGCGGCCAGGATGTCATTTACCGGTACGGCTGAGCTCAGGATTTCCGGGTAGAAGCCAACCATGACGAGGTAAAATAATACCGCTGGAAGCATTGCCAGCAGCCCCCCTAATATCCCGGCAGTGAACGCCTCTTTTCTGGTTTCAATATGGCTGATGCAGAATAATATTGTCGGAACCACCGCGATATTATAGGTGGCATATTTGACGCCACCCACAAACCAATCAGAGTCACTCTCTCTGAGGCTGAAGTGACTGAGTATATCCCCGCCAAATTTTTTAAAGCCCCATATCAGAAACACGGCATAGACCGCGTAGAGAACTATGGACCAGCCCGCCAGGCAGGGGGCGGCATATTCCCGTTTGCCATCGCTAACAAGCCATAAACCATTTGTTCTCTCTATCGCGTTGACCTGAAATCCCGCTTCAAAGGTGCTGCCCGATCGCCGAATAGACTTTAAATAACCCTCCTGCAATGCGTTGACATCCAGGTCGTAGACATTCGGGTCATAGATAGCTGCATGGGTATAGTTGTCCTTCAGGGGAGGAAAACGGGCTTGTATGAAATCATGATCAACCCACATGGCATCGGGGTTTCTAGCTTTCATCTCTTCATAATACCGTCTTAACTCATCAATATTTTGTTGTTCGGCAGCATAGAGTACGCCACGGTGCTGATGCAGGGTATAGTCAGAAAATTCCTCGGGTGGTTTTTTAAAGAAGTTTCAGCTTGCATGAATCAGTGCATAAAGTGCTGTGTTTTCACTGCCGTAAGATTCGGCAAACAGTGCCGCCGAGCGACCGGTAGCGTGGTAGCCGGCGTGATCTTCCTTTTCGAGAATGGTTATTGAGGATTTTTTGGCGAGCTCAAAACCTGTTGATGTTCCGGCGATGCCTCCACCAATTATTATAATGTCGACGTGCTTCATTAAGGGTTTGCCCTGTCTATACAGTGATTCTGCGGTCTGATGTTATATCCGGTCGGGACAGGCAGTCAATATTGGCTTGACATTACCCAGGCCAGCTCCGGACTTTTACTCTAAACTGGGCACATGAGCAATTGGCAGAATTTAAATCACGCGGTAAGTCTGGCCCCCGGTGAAGTAATAGAAATAGAATGGCAGGGAGATGACCTGCTATTGTATAGAACTAGCGCGGGTGAATATCGAGCCATCACTGCCTACTGCCCGCATATGGGTAATTACATCCCGAATGGGCTCGCACCGGGTCAGTCGCTGTCCCGGTTGCTTCAACAGGATGAACTGCGTTGTCCCTTCCACGGTTGGCGCTTTAATGGCGAGGGACAGTGCACCCATATTCCCCAGGGGCAGCCTGTACCGGTCGCTGTTAAGCAGGGCAGGGCAGTAGCTCGCTGCTGGCGGGTCAGGGAAGAGAAAGGCAGGATTCAGATTGCTGCGACGTGACGCCACAGGTCGCTATAGTCGTAGTCAGTTTTCAACACCTGGTTGAGGCGATTGTAGGAGGCAAAATCGCTGATAAAATGTATTAAAGGAATGCTATCCGGAATTATGATCCTGCCCGTCCTTGCCGCACGTCTTGATTTAGCTGTGGCCC
>QNFP01000209.1 GCA_003645535.1 Gammaproteobacteria bacterium
TGCCCTACTACAGCCCATCCATGGGCTTATTGCCAATAGCCTGCTATTGGCTGCGACAACGCCTTGTTCCCGAGCACTTCAGGCACGACCAGCTTCGTCCAGACTTATACAGAGGTTTCTTGGAACTACCTGGCCATATAGCGCTCACGCAATTCGTTGCGCAGCTTGACCCGCTCTTGGTAGTCCTGCCTGTGCTGTTCCGTAGGCACACCTTCCCAGACCTGCTGATACACGCGCATCTTGTTGCCGCCGTAAATCTTGGCAAGGTCTTCATTCGAGTAGCCGCGCTTCCAGAGTTCATCGGTGATAGCCGGCAGAATGCGGGCCAGCATGCCGCTGTCCGTGGCACCTTTGTTGAAGGCGTCAATCATGTAGCCGCCGTCGTCATATGCAGCGGCGTTGGCATTTGCAAACTCGACCACATTCTCGGTCGAGAACATGTCATCGGAAGCGATGCCCACGTGGTCTACACCAATCAGCTTGACGTAGTAATCAATCATGTCAGCCGCTTGTTGGGGCGTGATATTGTCCGGCCAGATGCCGTCCATCATCCACTCGGTAAAGGTCGGTGACACATAACCACCACTCTTGGCCGTACGAATCGCCTCTTCGTCGGTGATGTTGCGATAACAGCCTTTTGGTGTCGCATTCTTTTCGTTTTTGTACAGGCCTATCGGCAGCGAGTGCGTATAGACGAAAGGTACACCCGGGTATGTCTTTTCCATGTAGTCGATGGCGTCATTAGCTGTTTTGTTTCCGGTATGACTCAGATCCAGCAGGATGCCGTACTTGACCAGTTCATCAATCACCTGGCGTCCCCAGGCAGTCAAACCATCGTCCTGGCCCTTCCAGCCAACCAGAGAACCGGAACCGGTACGGAAGCGATCATTGTAAGCCAGGATCATGCTGGCCATCCCCATCTCCTTGAGGATTGCCATGCGGCCGACGTCTTCCTCGAGGATTGTCGCAGTTTGCGAATTCCAGATGACTGCCGTGGTGCCCTTGATGTGAGACGCTTCGATGTCCCGGATACTCCTCACAAAGGTGTACTTGTTCGGTTGCTCGGCCATCGCCTCACGGTATTTCTGGATTTGAAAGAGCAGATCATCGAAGTTCATGGACGCTGCGGTCAGCGTCATATCATGGCCGGTAATACCCGCCTGTCGTGATTCTTCAAAATAGTCCAGCAACTGTTTGTTCTCGGTCCAGCCAGCGCCATATGGGCTTGCCAGAAACCCGATCACGACCGTGTCCTTGACGAACTGGCCGGCCTTGTCTGATGCCGGCCAGGTCTTGCTTTGAAGGCCCGCGAGCGCAGTTGTCGATGCGGCAACGAGCATTACCGAGGCAAGAACTGGAACGATATTTCGTAGTATTTTCATTGACAAGCTCCCACTTGGATGTGACAAAACATTGATCTGATACGTCACAATCATAGAGCAAAAATTGTTATCATTTCGGCTCACTACGTCAATATCTAGTTTAAACAACAATGCCACCCAGAAAGATCCACCTCATCAAGGCTGCCCAGGCCATGCCATTCATTGACACTGCGTCCCGCCTGGGTGCCCCAGTCAAGGCACTGGCGCGACAGGCCGACCTGCCGCTCATGTCAGTCCGCAAAGGCGAAGGCGTGATCGGTGAATCTTCCCTCTGGCGTTTTGTTGAACTCGCAAGCCACTGTCCGCGCTGCAAGCACCTGGGTTACCAGACTGCGCTTGATCACCCGATCGCCCACAGGGGCCAGTTGGGTGGCATGGCCATTACGCCTGGCCCTTCACTGCAGGAGATACTCGAGATTTTCTTTCGCGAGGTCGTGACCGAATCAGACAGCTGCGACTACCGACTCGTCAAGCGGTCCGGACAGACCTGGTTCACCCGGCAACTGGTTATCACTGATGCGGCTGACGGCTGGCAACCTGAACTGTACGTGCTTACGCTCATCATTCAGATCGTCAGGCTGTGTGCGCCGGGCGACTGGTTACCCAGTAGGATGAGGATCGCGACCAGGCAGGCACCAGAAGATGTGCCTGCGGAGTGGAGTCATGTCGACATCGCCTGGGGATGGCCCCGGACTGAATTGCTAATCGAAGACAGTATCCTGAAACGCCCTCCGCGATTCTCCGCTGCCACCGGACGACCGACACCGAGTACTGCACATACCGATCGGGATAAAATGCTGATTCGGGACCTGGTTGACCAGCAAATCCGGTCCAGGCAAACCGGCCTGAACCATGCAGCGTGCGAGCTTGGCATGAGCAGTGCAACGCTGAAACGCCGGTTGGCAGGTATGAACACCAGCTACTCCCAGATTCTAGCTGATCGACGCTTACATCACGGGACCAGGTTGCTTCAGAATTCGGATATAAGCATTAAAGCGATCGCCGAGACGCTTGGCTATTCTGCGGTATCCAACTTCTCCCGTGCTTTTAGCAAGACCAAAGGTATATCACCGAGCAAATGGCGGATAAACACGTCGGTCCCGCCTGAGAGTTAAATTAGTGGTAATGACGAGTTGAGGCTTCATCCTTGGTTGCTTCCAACGACCGCTATGTGGGTCGATTGTTGCTTACCAGCGTCCAGTCCGGGAACGGCAACGCGCGTAGGACTGCATATGGCTTGAAGATAAAGCTAAACTATTTTGAGCAAGACCCAACTGACGACGCACCTGAACCAAGCGACGAACAGGTTGGCGCCGACATCGAAGCGCTCGGATTGACCGCGTTCTTACCTGGCGAAGAATAGCCAAGTTATGTAGGCGTTTTCTGTAGTGGTGCAGTTATTACGGTGCTCCCTACCCATGGCCTACGAATGTAGGTAACAAATGTAAAATAGCCGAAGCATTGTCATATTAATGGCCGAAGCACGCGAATATTTTGTGAACCCGTTAAAGTGCCAGGTTGATCAGAAATTTCCTAAATTTGATTCATGTAGATAACTTAACGCATAAAAATGTCTTCTAAATATCCTGGCTGTGCTTACAGCGCCAGCCGCGCACGCAGCCCAAAAATCCAGAGCTTGTCTTCATCGGGATTCTGCGCCGGATCAACCAGGTACTGGATATCGGGCGTAAGCGCTAACTGCTCTGTTAACTGCAGTCGGTAATAGACCTCGAAAGTATACTGATCATCCAGATCTTGTCCGAGGCTGTCTTCATTAGGCTCACCCCAGTTAGCGGCCACACCCAGTTGGTCACGACCGCCAAAAGCACTGTACCCAAGCCCGACACTCAGGGATTTATCCAGTAGTGTTCCGCCGTCATCTGCGTAGCCACCACGGATAAAGGGCATGAACTTATTGTCATGCAACGACCTCGAATAGTTGAACGCCGCACCCCAGCCACCGGGGGTACCAGCCAGGTGACTTTTATCGACATGCCAGAGGGTCAGGTGGGCATTGTCGAGATAGATACGATCCTGTCCCCGGGTCCAGCCCAGTTCGATGCTGGAGAAATATTCATTTTCATCGAAGAAATCGTCGACGGTATCGAACGCCTCAGTGGGATCGGTGTAGGCGTTGGCGATACCACCTATCAGGAAAAATCTGTCGGTTAACATAGTACCGCCCGCGATGCCGAAGGTTGCATCATTAGGCAGGAACATGGCCGCACTGCCGGTACTGAAGGCAAGATTCGTAAACCCGGTCCAGGGACTGGCCAGTGCATACACATCCACATAGTCTGTTACATCGAGCATACCCGCCAAAATAGTTGCCCTACCCTCATTAAGTTTTTGACGCCAGTACAAGTTGGTTAATCGCGCTCCTTGATTGCTGAACGGGGGTTCAATCAGTCCGACATAGCCCTGGTCAAAACCAAACCCTTGTGGGCTCTCGTCCGTGTAGCGGTGACGGTGCTCGATCTTCCAGACCAGCGCACCGGTATTTTTGGTGCCACGTCCGACCAGATCCCATGACCCGAAAAAACGCAATACACCACTCGCAGCAGAGTCATCACCACTAAAGCCGTCTTCATTAGATTTCAGGTATAAAGAGGAATAATCAAGACCGAAAGAAAACCCGGTGTCTTCCTGTAACCCCTGCTTCCACTCGAACCAGGGATCCAGCAAGCGCTCTTCAAGGAATGACGGCACAGAAGCGGCGTCACTTTCAATCGTGTTTTCAACAGCATCCGGGCTGCCGAAGTTGGTTGCCTGTGCCTCGCCATTAATGAATCCCGTAGTCAGCACGACCATCAAGATCGTCTGTGATACCCGCTGGATCATCTAGTCTCCTTCTCGTGAAATTAACTTATGTTCATTGGCATACATCAGTAAAGAAGCCATGACCCTCATCTGTTTTTGATAACTCTGTTTTGATAACTCGATATAGTGCACATTGCCGCTCGGCAGCACGCCCTGCACCGGTGGTTCTTTATTAGTTTTTTATCACAATAACTTCACAGCCTTTAATGAGCTTGCATTCGGTATCATTAAAGAGCCTAACGTTTTTAAAAATAGTTCTAATTAGCGCGGACTCTTTGGACTGCTGTCGCTACGGTCGCCAATACAATAGTTGAAATAATTGACATCTCTTCTGGCTTACGCGTATTCCCCCCAATAAAACATGCCTGCTTACTGTGGTTTTATAGTGCTATCGTCAATATCTAATGTTTCCGGGTTAGTTTTAATCGTATAGGTTTTCAACCACGACTTACCTGATACTGGGACAAAACGACCTTTTTTCTCAGCTGGAAAACGGATTGCTTGACCAGGATTAACGTCTTTCAAGACCTTTGAATCTTTAACTACGATGGTGCCATTGACCAGCACATAGGGTATGCCCGTTGAAGCTAAACCATTTTCACCACTTTTATATGTTGCATTTTCAGTTACATTTTCAGGGTCAAATATTGCAATATCCGCAACCATACCTTCCTGCATACGACCACGTACCTGCAACGCTTTTAAACCGGTATCGCCAATGTGCTTAGCTGGCCAGTAACTCAATTGGGAAATGGTATGCATTAAAGGTACACCATTTTCTCTGGCAACACGCAGTGCTACAGCATGAGTTCCTGCGGTACGTGGATGGCCGGCATAATCTTTATACGGTGCATCCCACGCTAACAGTTTACCCTTGCTGTCCAGCCCGGGCATACCATCACCGGCAACCACAAAGTGCTCTACCTTGGTCCATTCTGGTAGCCATTCTATACGTGGTGGGCTATAGGCGATCAGCGTACGGCCTGGATCTGATTCTTTAAATTCCAGGAATTCTTCCCTGGTAACAAACTTATCAAGTTGCGGGTCAAATATTGTCTCTTCATACTTGTATCCCATGGCCTTTTCCCAGGTCTCCGGTGCGACGACAGACGCACCATAATTACCTGAACCTGCAATCCACGGGTAATAAGTTGCCCACACGTTATAACCTTGCTCTCTGGCCAGGGCTAATTTTTCTTCGTTTTCCCACCAGCCATAATCATTATCATGGTGAATCTGTAATGGCGCTTTTAATGTCATCGCATTGACAAGAATTTCATTAACGCCGGTTGGCGCTTCAGTCGGTGTAGCGGCACTTGGGTGAAAGCGATGATGGACTGATGTCAGGCGACCATAACGTGCGGCGGCACGCTGCGCCTCGAACATTTCATAGGTGGTAATACCCAGTTGCGCATAACCA
>QNFP01000210.1 GCA_003645535.1 Gammaproteobacteria bacterium
ACCGGCTTTCGTGCTCCGAGTTTATCTGAGCTGGCATACAATAACGGCCCTTTCGCATTTGGTCCGGCGGCAAGCCTGGCTCTTGATGAGGAAACCAGCAAGGGCTTTGATCTGGGTTTGAATTATTACGGAGCCAGTGGACTGGAACTCGGCGCTGTTTATTTTAATCAACTCATCGAAGATGAAATCTTTTTCGACCTGATTAACTTTTTCGGCTATTTGCAGGCAACGGGTGATAGTAAATCGACCGGCGTCGAATTGTTTTTTGATTTCCCCTTCTCTGAGCAGTGGCGCGTTTTTGGTAATGCCACTTATAACGACACTGAAACCCCTGACGACCTGCAACGCGTTCGCCGACCAGAAAAGATCGCCAATCTGAGTGCTGAGTTTCGCACCCTCGACCAGCGCCTTACTGTACTTGCCAACCTGCGTTACTCGGCTGCAAGTGAAGACGAACTCTTCGGTGTGGGTCGGCTTGATCTCGACGATTATGTGGTGCTCGACATTAGTGCCAATTATCAACTCACTGAGCGGACCGAAATTTAAGGACGTATTGAGAATGTGGGAAATGTCGACTACGAGGAGGTTACTGGTTTTAACACTAGTGGTTCTTCGGCCTATGCCGGGCTAAGGTATAGCTTTTAAGTAGTGGTAAATTAACTCTCATCCAGAAATACGATGGGCGAACTACAGAGTCAGCAGCAGTCCATAAACGGAAAATGGCCAAACAAAAAAGCCAGGTTGATCTCAGAGTTGCTGCCGCTGAGCAGAAGCGCGGCGTGCTGATTTTACTTACCGGCGAAGGTAAGGGTAAGAGCACTTCAGTATTTGTTATGGTGATGCGCAGCCTCGGTTACGGCTATAAAGTGGGTTTGGTGCAGGTTATTAAGGGTGTACAGTTATCGGGTGAAGAAATCTTTATCCGTGAGCAGCACCCCGAGGTTGAACTCTACCAAATGGCCACCGGCTTTAAATGGGAAACCCAGGATAGAGCCGGGGATATTGCCGCAGCCAAGGGGTTTTTTTGAATGACAAGATTAATCACTTATAATGCTAAGGAGAAGCCTGCAACAATGCGGCTATGTATATCTGTTTGTACACCGTTCTGATCTTCTTTAACCGGTATGCCATAAGAAATAAACCCGCTAAAGTTTTTTGATGAAACTCTTAATCCTGGCGATATATATATTGTGGTGCCGCCAGAATTATCTTCTGAAACCCTAGAAATTTTGTTCTTTCGTCGAGCTTCACCATTTAGCTCTATAGATATATCCCATGTCAGCCCATTAGCATCAGATGCACCGATGTGCTTATGGCCATGTGTAGCATGACTATCGTTTAGACGATAAGTTAGAGCGGCGTTGTAAGAAATAGCATCGCCTATCTCAGTAGATTGCGATCCTTCCTTTGTTTTGTTGTAGAGTACGTTAGAGTGGTAGCCAAAGTTGCCACTACTATGACTTATAGATACACCTAGCAAATAGTCCCATGACCCGGATCCGGGTTGGAACTCTGTTTCAAATCGAATACCGTCATCGTCTCTGATATCAGTTTCGCCAGTAGGCGTCTTCATACCAAACAGGATGGAAGTATCAAAGCTGGAGCGCTTCATCACGCGATATTGACCCAGTAATAATAGGTCTCCTACTCCAGAAGAATTCCCATGGGTATGTGCTTCAGGCAAGCCCTCTTCAAGTTCGCCTTCTCGGATGTTTTCTCGTTTAATATAGGGTAAGCGAGCGCTAATACTCATGTTTTCAGTTGCGCCATAGATTAGTGAAAAAGAAGTGTTCGTAATCCTGTCTATGCTATGGACGCCTTCCAGGCCATTGGCAGCGAAATTTTCTAATTGCTCGGTATTGAATTCATCACTATTGATAATTTCCGAACGCACCCCGAATCCCCAAGAGCCGACAGGTATAGCCGTAGACGAGATTGTATTGATTGCGCCAACACCTTCACTGCCAAAGGCAATCGTGGGGTGGTCGGCAAGTGCAGAAGCAGAACAGAACAAACATAAGGTTATGCCAGAATATAAATGTTTACTTAGTATCATTCTACTTCTTCTCTTTAGCCAATAGTGTTAGTTCGTATAATATCTGCTGTTTGCTGAGATAAGCATGCGACAATTTGTCGCATGCCCGAGCACATTTAACGTAGTCTCGCCAGAGTCGGAGGTGAAGTATTTTTTTAAAATAGAGTGTAGCGCACTACGAAAATGCGTCGCTCTTGGCTTCAGAACGTCACTTTTCGTTATGTACTCTAATCAAGAACGTGCATCTGACATTACGCATTATGCAATGTAAATATGCCAATACCAATAAAACCAATGCCAGCAATGTAATGAAGATATTTTTGGTTAATATAGGCTGATAATAAGGTGCCGGCTAATACACCGATTACAGTTGCAACAATAAGTGCTGCTGAAGCGGCGAGAAATACGGTGTATTTATTTACCTCTTTGTCTGCGGCAAAAAGCATGGTTGCTAACTGAGTTTTATCCCCGAGTTCAGCTACAAAAACTGATGCAAAAATCGTTAAAAATATTTTCCAGTCCATCATAAGGTATTTATCTTGTGGCCAAGTGATGCCTGCAACACCAGATATTTTGGAATGCAGCAGAAAGTTTTTAGGTGTGCTTGCGTTTATTATGCGCTTTCCTCACAACAGCCATCGCCTTACTGAATAGGTGGGCAGTATACTATGCCATATGAGCAGTAAACAAAGTGGTTCTACCCCGATACACTGGAGGCTCAGTTAAGAGCAGTTTGATGGGTTACGCTTAGCTTACGGCGTTTCCTCGGCTTGTAAAATAGTTCGATATAATCAAAGACATCTGACCTGGCTTCGGCGCGGGTTAAATAGCGACGTCTGTTAACCCGCTCCCGTTTCAGTAAACCGAAGAAGCTCTCCGCCGCCGCATTGTCATAACAACTACCCACAGCACTCATGCTGCACGTAATATTGTGACCTGCCAGGAACTGCTGATACTCTTCACTGGTAAATTGAAAACCGCGATCAGAGTGAAGTACAACAGGCTCTTTGCATTTCTTTTGCCACAATGCCATCAGAACTGCCTGGATGACTAATTGCCGATCCATACGGTGACTCATTGACCAACCTATAACCTGACCACAGAACAGATCGATCACGACAGTTAGATATAACCAACCTTCTCCCGTTCGAATATAGGTGATATCAGTCACCCACTTTACGCCTGCCCGGTCAGCAGCAAAGTCCCGCTGCAGGTGGTTTACTATGTGATCTGGACGCGGCTGCGATGTACGGCGCTTCCAGCGAAGCTGAGAAGGAATACCCACCAACTTGTCCTTCTTCATCAGCCTGGCAACCCTGTTTAGACGTAAGCGCCCAACCAACCACACTCTAGCTCCGGTTTTATTCTCGCCCTAATCTTCTGTTTCCAATTCAGGAGATTGATATGATCCGTCGAAGCAAAGTCCAATGGCTGGACATTATCCAGGAATACAAAACCAGCGGTTTACCTCAAACTGAGTTTTGTCGGAGCAAAGGGCTTGATCCCAAATACTTTAGTAAACGTAAAGCTGAACTAAAGCACGCAGTGGTGGCCGCACCTTTTGTTGCCGTTCGGCGCGAAGTGTCTACGGCAATGACGGTTCGAGTATTGCATCAGGATACCGTTGTGACCGTGTCAGATTGTTCTTCTGTATGGCTTGGGCAACTCTTGCGCGAGTTAGCCTAAAGAGGTCGTTTCACGACTTCGATACTATCTATCTGCATCGCGATGCGGTGGATTTTCGTAAATCCATTAACGGTTTGAGCGTGATTGTCGAGCAAGCAATGAACTTGTCACCGTTTGATGCCGCACTGTTTGTGTTTTGCAATAAACAGCGCGATAAGCTCAAGGTCTTGTGTTGGGATAACACAGGGTTCTGTCTTTGGTATAAACGGCTGGAAAAGGATAGGTTCAAGTGGCCACGTAAAGCTTCTGAGGCGACCTTAATCCTGAGTGCTGAGCAGTTCGATTGGTTATTGCGTGGGATGAATATTAGTCAAATAAAACCCCACCAAACACGCCTTTTCAAGGGCATTGCCTAAGCTCTTTTGGTAAAATACAAGGCATGAATATGGCCGTTAAACTCACCGAAGAAGTCCAGCAATTACAGGGCTTATTGGCGGTTAAAGATCAGCTAATTGTCACTAAAGATCAGCGCATTAAACAACTCGAAGAGCTGTTGCTGGCTTATCGTCACAAACAATTTGGCGTATCCAGTGAAGCTAATCCCCATCAAGGCGGGTTGTTCAATGAGCCGGAAGACAATCTGAAAGAGGCCGCCTCAATAGAGGATGATACCCCCTCCGTAACTGTTGCCAGCCATCAGCGCAAAACCAGGCCTCGGGTGAGCATTCCTGATGATCTTCCCCGCGAAGAGATTGTTTACGATCTTCCCGACTCAGAGAAGGTCTGCCCCCATGATGGTGAGACACTCACCTGTATTGGGGAGGATATCCACGAACAGCTGGACATTGTGCCTGCCAAAATCAATGTCTTGCGCCATATCCGCAAAAAATACGCCTGCCCTTGCTGCGAGCAATACCTGGTGACGGCCAGCAAACCCAAACAACCCATCGAAAAGAGTATTGCCGCTCCTGGCTTGTTAGCCCATGTGGCCGTCAGCAAATACGCCGATGCCTTGCCCCTGTATCGCCAGACACAGATGTTTAAGCGTTTGGGCATTGAGCTATCGAACTAACCTGGCCAACTGGATGATAGCTTGTGGCGCCTTGATACAGCCGCTTATCAATTTGTTACAGGACAAGCTGCATGAACAACCTGTGGTGCATATGGATGAAACACCGGTGCAGGTGCTTAAGGAAGAAGGAAAAACCCCGCAAAGTCAAAGTTACATGTGGGTACAGGCGAGTACGCATGCTCACCTCTGCCCAGTCGTGTTGTTCCATTATGCCCCCACCCGTAGTCAAACCGTTCCTCTTGAACAGTTAGGCGATTACCGAGGCGCGTTAATGGTGGATGGCTACCAAGGTTATCAAGCCGTGTGTGTAGGAAACCCGCTCACCCGTTAAGGTTGTTGGGCTCATGCCAGGCGCAAGTTTATCGAAGCGCAACGCACCCAGTCCCAAGGTAAAAGCGGCAAGGCCGATCAAGCCTTGGCCTTTATCCAAAAACTGTATGCCCTTGAACGGAAAATCAAAGATGAGCCGCCGGATAAACGTTATCAAGCCAGGCAACAGCACGCCAAAGCGATCATCGATAAACTCCAGCAATGGCTGGATAAAAGTAGTCTGTACGTCCCGCCCAAAACCGCGATGGGCAAAGCGTTAGGCTATTTGCACAAACAGTGGCCGAGGCTGATCGGCTATTTAGACGATGGCGAATACCCCATCGACAATAATCGTGCCGAGAACGCTATTCGCCCCTTTTGTGATTGGGCGTAAAAATTGGTTATTCTCGGCCAGCACGAAGGGCGCGATAGCCAGTGCAAACCTGTACAGCCTGATTGAAACAGCCAAGGCCAACGGCCTGGAACCCTATGGGTATTTAAAAGCCGTGTTCACGCAACTGCCTAATGCCAACAGCGTTGCAGACATCGAAGTACTATTGCCTTGGTGTGAGAAAG
>QNFP01000211.1 GCA_003645535.1 Gammaproteobacteria bacterium
GCGGCTGGGTGAGGCATCGTGACTATCAGCCCGAACAAGTAAATCAGCAGCAGGAAATACCTTTTTGGGCGGTTTCCCTGGGATCGCCACTGTTGGCAATTAAGCCCCCTGGTGCAAAGGGGGCGCTGGTCACTTCTGACCGCCTGGCTTCGATAACGGATATTGCCGATACCGTTGCTGATATCATGGATTGGCCGCAGCAGTTCAACGGGAAATCGCTACTCAAACTAGGCGAAAGTGAAACCAGAACTCGCTATTTTTATCTTTATTATTGGCAGAAGGATGCCTGGGAAGCTGACTACACTGGCCCGATTCAGGAGTTCGAGATATCGGGCAAGCATAATTCTTCGGAGTGGATTCCGAAGCGAGTGTTCGAGCATCAGGAATAGACCGGCCACGGAGCATAGAATTACAGTCATTCCTCCACCAACGGCAACAGGAAGGTCCGCAAAAAAAATCGCTGACATCGAGTAAAGGAATATTGCGGCAGGAACAAGTTAAAAGAGCCTAAAAAATGAGGCACTCATCAGACTAGAAGGTTAGGGGTTTGTCGTTTGACCTTGCTGTAGCTTATAGCAGGCTGTGAAAATTTTTAGTCACAAACGGGGCAACCAGCTTCCTGCACATCAGAGCTTAGGGGGGGGATAGCGATGACTGTCCAGGAGAGAGTTCCTGGGTTCGCCCGACCAGAAAAGGTCAGAAGTGGTGCCCTTTTTGATGATTGAAGATGAATTAATGTTGTGATTTGGGAAAGTTTATTAGAATGGAGTCATTAACCTTTTTGAGATCGGCGGGTATCGGTTTTGCGCTCTCCCCAATGATGCTAGGTTTGCTTATAAGAGTTCGTCAACGCTGCTGCGAAGGGCCTGGCCGAATAAAGGCCAGGCCAGCCGAGTAGCGTGCGCGCGCGCTCCAGCTACTAGTTTTTCTGTATCTTCATTCAATATTTTAGTTGTCGCTTCGGTAAAAGCGTCGTAGTCCCCTGGTGTAATCAAATACCCTGACTGTTCGTTACATATCGCATCAACAACACCGCCGTTAGCGAACGCAACGCTCGGTACCCCATACGCAGCAGCTTCCAGCGCAGCCATGCCAAAACCTTCGACATCCCCGGCAAGGTCCAGCACTGGGAAAACGAAACCGCTTGATGCGTTATACGCCCCAGCCAGGTCGTTGTCATCCACACTTCCCAGCAATCGCACGGCTCCCGGAGCAATTAGATTGGCTGCTGCATTGATTGCGGCGAGAGAGCTACCGCCGTGAAGAGCCTTCGTCGGCTCTCCACCCACTATCACCAATTTGAAATCAGGAATATCCCGTAGAATATTCGGCATACTCTCTCGTAAGAATTCAGCTAACCCCTTACGAGGGGTCAGGCGTCCTACACTCAGCAACAATGGGGAGTTGCCCAGATCATATTTCTGGCGGAACGCGATACCTTGTTCATAGTCCGGTTTAACCAGGGTGACGCCGGGATTTATAACGCGGATTTTGTCATTTTCCACACCTATCTTTGCGGCCAAACCAGCAGTGTAACGGCTATTTACAATAACCCGGTCTGCCGCACGAATCGTGGGCAAAAAGAGTCTTCGATACAGGGTGTTGGATATAATCAAATCCAATCCGTGGGCGTAAACAACTAACCGTGCACCGCAGATGCGGGCCGCTGCCAGGCCAGCCGGGGCCGTTAACCCACTACCACAGAAAATCACGTCAGGGCGCCAGCTTTTGGCAAGCCGCACCGTTTGAAAGAAGGAACTCGTTAGAAACCGAGGGAGTGAATCCATCGCACAGCCGACCGCCTGTATAGACTCTGGGACGTGATTCTCGCAGCCGGATGGGCCAACCAGTTTGACCTGGAAATTGTGATGTAGCGCTATAGTGGACTCATGAACTAGCCGTTCCATACCCCCTACGAACGGTGGAAAATTGCGAGTAGTGACCAAGACTTTGGATGGCATTAAAGAATCCAGAAATTGAAACGATGTTACTAATATTTATTCAAAGAACTCTGGTTCTGTCTAATTGACCGAGCCTATTTAAATTTTACAATAATTCGCCATCGGATTTCGGATGAAAGAAGATCATAGGCCTGGTTTTTCAGTTGTTGCGGGCCGGGTGTCTAAGGCGTTGAAAATCAAACGAGTGCTTGAAGAAGAGCTTGGACAACCGCTAGACGGCCTACGAGTTCTAGATGTTGGTACCGGTACCGGAGAAATTGCATCTGAGCTAGGCCGGCAGTGCGAGGTAGTATCGGTTGATCCGATAGATAACCGTGGAGTAAAGAAAGGGTATCAGTATGTTTGCGCTGCGACTCATCTGCCTTTTGTGGAAGGCAGTTTTGATATCGCTATCTCCAATCACGTTATCGAACACTTACACGACGCTGAGAATCATCTGGAAGAGCTTGCCCGTGTGGTTCGCCCAGGGGGGTTAGTCTACCTGGCGACACCGAACCGCCAATGGCCACTGGAAGTTCATTACAAAGTGTGGCTATTGCACTGGCTTCCAGCGGTTGCCTTCAATACCATTTTGCGCTGGGCTAACAGGTATCAGGAGCCCCTATGGTTGCTGAGTTGGGGCGGGCTAAAGCGGATAGCGAAAAAGCAATTTCAACTACGATTATGGAGCGATCGTGTAGCCAGAAACCCAATAAACTATCACCTCATAGTTTCACCTCGAACAGCTTCGATTTTAGGGGCAATTCCCCTGTGGGTATTTCGTGTTACGGCATCGTTACATCCAACATTTATTGTAGTTCTTAGACCATTAAAGTCAGGCCAGGTTAAGTGATAAAAAATAACGTTATAGGTCTCTGCTGGCCGTGGTCATTAAGAAAATAATGCGGGAAAACCAACGGGTGTTATTTTCCGATAAAGGTTACATTATCGATCAGTATAAACACTCGACCAGACAAAAAAAGCTACAAAAACGTACATAGCTGCGGGTTAGAATTGGGCATTTAGTTCTAGAAGTGAGTGATTTAGTGAAGAGAAAAGTACACCAGGTTGTAGGAAGTTTGAAATTCCTTACGCCAGTTTTTATGGTGTCGGGTTTGGTATTGGCGGCGGTGGTTATTTATGAATTAAAGGATCAATTGACGTTAATAAAAATTGCTCATATTAACTTATTATTTGTGGCCGCTTCTTTTCAGGGAATAGTGTTGGTCGTCACTGCTCTTGCCTGGAAGAAAAACACAGCTCTCCATCATATTGGTGATATTTCATTTTTAGAGAGTGTGGCTCACGTGGGCGTTAATTCCTTAGGAAAATACCTTCCAGGAAAGATAGCAGGGTCAGTTTTTAGAGGAGCAGAAATTCATAAAAATGGTGGGAGTCTCCAAGCAGTAATAATCGCTTCATTAATAGAGCAGGTCGCGATAATTCATAGTGGAATTCTAATCGCTATGGTGCTGCTCACATATAATGCCTATGGGGTGTGGGCAGGTGTTGTCTTCTTCATAATTTCTATTATTAGCATCTTTTTTATAAAGTACTTAAAGCCGGTGCTTCAATGGGTGATCAGGAAGTTTAAGCCCGCAATGCTTTCCTTTCAAAACGAAAGCGGGTTGGATGATGTGCGGAGTTATGGAATCGTCTTCGGCATTATTTCGTCTACCTGGGTGCTAACAGCGCTTGCAGTTTATTGTTGCGTCATAGCCTTCGGTGCTTCTTCTGGCATCAGTTTTTTAGAGGTTTTGCTAATTACAGTGTTCGCATTTATGGGTGGGTTTGCAGCTTTTTTTGTTCCGGCTGGAATTGGAGTCAGAGAAGGAATTATGGTGTCAATGTTAACGCCATTAGTTGGTTTTAGCGTTGCAGTAGCTGTTTCCGTTTTGCATCGATTGATATTAATATTATTTGATATTTTACTAGGTAGTTATTCTCTATTTTATAAAAGACCCTTTTCGAGTTTTTAGCTGATGAGTTATAAATTGTTAAAACTCCTCAATCAGGCGGTGATCGTTTTTTAGTGCTTTTTTTGCAGGACATAAATTAATGGCTGGTGTTCCCCAGAGGAAGCGGCGCCGGCGGGAACACTATGCTGGCGGAACATATTCGATGGTGGATTTGTAATCCCCCCGAAAAATAGCAGGGCTGATAAGTAGAAAATTCTCATACACTGAAGAGAAGGAGTTTTCTATGAAGAAGTCACGTTTTACCGACAGTCAGATTTTAGCTATCCTGAAGCAAAATGAAGCCGGTATTGGGGTGCCGGACCTGTGCCGGGAACATGGCATCAGCAGTGCCTGATTTTACACCCCACAAGGGGGTGCAGAGGTCAGTGGCGCTCGAAGTTTGGCGGTATGGATGCCTCGCTGATGCGGCGTATGAAGGCGCTTGAAGACGAGAATCGGCGCCTGAAAAAGATGTATGCCGAGGAAAAAGCTAAAATCTGAAATCGCCCACGGGGCAATTGAAAAAAAGTAGTGAGGCCACCTCCAAGAAAGGAGATGGCCCATCGGTCAGTATCGCAATATGGCACCAGTATACGACTGGCTTGCCAGGTCTTTACGATCAGTGAGACCTGCTATCGGTATCAAGCGAAACTCAGTGATTAGAACGCTGAAATTGCTGATTGGTTGTTGCGGTTAGCCCAAGTGCATAAGCGCTGGGGGTTTGGTCTGTGCTTTCTCTATCTGCGCAACACGCAGAGATTCAATTGGAATCACAAACAGGTCTACCGGATCTATCGTGAGCTGGAACTGAATCTGCGCATCAAACCCAGGCGACCATCAATGTTTTTGATGATTTCAATCGTGAAGGGTTGACCATAGAGGTCGATTTATCACTGCCCAGCGCCCGAGTCATCCACTCATTGGAGCAATTAATCGAATGGCGAGGTAAACCGAGTTCTATTCGGTGTGACAAGGGGCCGGAGTACATCAGTCAAGCATTAAGGGATTGGACGAATAAGCAGCAGATTACACTGCTCTATATTCAGCCAGAGAAACCCACCCAGAATGCCTATATCGAACGATTCAATCGAACCGCTCGTCACGAATGGCTAGATCTACACCACTGTATATCCGTCGCCCATGCTCAGCTATTAGCCACGCAGTGGCTCTGGATTTACAATAACGAACGCCGGCACACGACAATCGGTGGCGTGCCCCCGAGGACAGTCCTGGACGCCACTTAATCTCTACTTATCAATTCGGCTATAAATGGGGGATTACAATGGAAGACCTTGACGATTATCATGCTGCGTTAGCAGAAGTATTTTGGGTATCAAAAAAACACGTGATTATCTCCGTGCCCAGAGAGCCACTATGGCGAATGTTGAACAGGGCGCGGGGCAAATATCTGGGTCAGTTCGGGAATACTCCGGGCCACATCAATCACTGGAACGTAAAGTCACTCGTTAAGCTGATCGGTGAGTTCTTCGTCTCAATTCACAAGTGCAACACTTTACCTAAAAATGAGGTGTTGTCATGTCCAGGGAATATTGCCAGTTAAGCATTGAAGAGCGTGCCGTGATCAGGGTGTTGGTCGATCCGGGCATCAAACTCAGGGTCATCGCCCAGCACCTGCCCGAGCCCCGTCCACCATCAGCCGGGAACTCAATCGTAACTGCCGCCAAGGGGGCTATCGA
>QNFP01000212.1 GCA_003645535.1 Gammaproteobacteria bacterium
AATACTGTCTGTTGAGGGATGGTTTGTTGAGGTAGGGTGTATCCGAGTCTGGCCCGTCAGTATCGGGTTTATCCAGAGCCAGCTGTATAAGGGCCTGGGAGGGCTCGGCAGTGTCGTTAATGGAAACAATGCTTCCCCGCAGGATATTCTGGATGCTGCTCAGTTGGGGCCGGGCCAATGCGAGACTGACATCCCGAGCATATATCTGAATGCGCAGCGAATGGCCTATGGGTAAGTCCTTTCGGGATACCGAAATATCACCGCCGGGCACAGTTACCGTGCTTAGGTGAAATTGGGTGTCGTGGGCAGTGACATTGCCGGCAAGTATGGCGCTTGCATCATCCCGGTAGGCCAAAGGTAGCTCTGGATTGGTTAGCAGTTCATTGATTGCACAATTGGCTACCAGTTTGCCATCTTCCAGTAACAATACGTCGTCAGCAAGGCGGGTAACCTCTCTGGCTGAATGACTGACATAGAGGATGGGCACGCCCAGGTTTCTATTGAGCCGTTCGATATAGGGCAGGATCTCCTCTTTACTCTCGGTGTCGAGGCTGGAAAGTGGCTCATCGAGAAGCAGCAGGCGAGGGCTGGTTAGCAATGCTCGGGCGATAGCTGCACGCTGTTGCTGTCCGCCTGACAATTGGTGGGGCATCCGTTTCAACAGCTGTTCCAGACCGAGCAGAGCAACTGTTTCTGCGAAAGCCGTTTCCGCTAAAGTTTTTTTTGTAGAAGAAAGACTTCTTGCTGATTTTGCCACGCGCTTAAAACCGTAGAGCAGGTTTTCTTTCACCGATAAGTGTGGAAACAAGCTCGGTTGCTGAAAAACATAAGCGATAGCACGCTTGTGAACAGGCAAAAACTGTGTTGAGTTTTGCCATGGCTCGCCGTTAACAGTGATTTCTCCACGGGCCTTTTCCAGCCCGGCAATGCAGCGCAGTAGTGTGGTTTTGCCGCTCCCGGATCGCCCAAAAATTGCTGTGACGCCTGTACCGTTGAGGGAGGTTTTCAGTGCAAGGGTGAAATTCCCGCGGCTAAATTCGAGGCTGATATCGATACTCATTGCGGCCTTCCTGCATTACAGGTCACAGTACAGCCCATAGTAAAAATCACAGCACGGTTCACGGCACGGGGCTCACAAACCTGACCTGGCGGTTAAACAGGAAGACTACCAAAAGTAAGGTAAAAGACAGGCCGAGCATGGTCAGTGATAGTGTGTGCGCGGCTGCATAGTCCATGGCTTCGACATGGCTATAAATGGCGATTGAGGCAACCTGGGTGCGGCCGGGGATATTGCCGCCGATCATTAGTAGCACCCCAAATTCACCCAGGGTATGGGCAAAGGTTAGTACGCCAGCGGTCAATAAGCCACGTCGTGACAGCGGTAAGACGATACTCACGAAGCGGTCAAGTGGCGAGGCTCGCAATGTTGCAGCAACTTCCAGTGAGTTTTTGCCAATGGACTGGAAGGTAGCTTGCAGTGGCTGTACTGCAAAGGGGAGCGAATAAATCATTGAACCGATGACCAGGCCGGTAAAGCTGAATGCCAGGGGTTGCTCGCCCATAGCGACCATAAGTTGCCCGCCCCACCCGGCAGGACCGAGAAATAGCAGCAGGTAAAAACCGAGTACTGTGGGCGGCAGAATTAATGGCATGGCGATGAGTGCTTCCAGGACGGGCCGCAGCCGCCAGCGCGTATGGGCAAGCCACCAGGAGAGAGGGATTGCGATAGTCAGTAAGGCAATAACGGTTACCATCGCCAGCTTTAGACTCAACCAGAGTGCCGTAAGGTCGGCGGGTGAATACCAGCTAGCTATCATCGCTGTTGTCCCCGGGTAAAGGCTCGATTTTTTGATAGCCAGCTTTTTGTATTATCTGTATTGCAGTGGGATCGGCCTGCAACCATCTACAAAAGCGTCGCGCAGCCGCTTTGTTGCGACTGCGGGTAAGGATGACTCCTTGTTGAACAATGGGTGAATACCATTGCGCAGGAGGTAACCAGTAGTCATCGACCTGCTCCTGTGACTGCTCCTGTAATCGGTATGCAGGTTCGCTGTCCCCATTGTGCGGTAGCACATGTTTGATTTGCGCTAAGGCGACAAAGGCCACATCGACATTGCCGCTAGCCGCAAAGTGCCAGGCCTGGCTGACACTCTCTGCAAGAGCCAGGCGGTTTTGCCCAGATAACCTGTCCCATTGTCCCATTACGGCGAGGACTTGCTGCGCTGCTGCACCATAAGGAGCATGACGCGGGTTGGCGAGAGCCACCATCTCTATCGTCGAAAAGTCAAAACCCTGTGGAGGCAAAGCAGATAAATGCCCTCGGGGTTGCCATAATGCTAACGTTCCCGTAGCGTAGCTAAAGCGAGAGCCAGGTACGGCTAACTGCTTGTTTACCAGCATGGTGGGCAGTTCACTGTTGGCGGACAAAAATATGTCGTAGGGCGCGCCGTGAATAATCTGTGTAGCCAGTTTGCCAGAGGAGCCAATGCTTGCGTGAATTGTATCGCCAGTGGCTTGCTGGTAGTAGGGAGTCAATATTTTCAGGGTGGCGGCGAAATTGCTAGCCACTGCTACAGTAAGTTCGGCCGCCCAGGCAGTGGCGCAGATGGTGGTCAGAAACATGCCCAGAAAGACCTTCCGCAAGACCTTCCGCAAGAAATGCCGTAAAACGTTCGATAAGACATTCTGTAAAACATTCCGTAAAAACAGACGCGTGCATCGACTATTGTTTGTACGGGATGGTTGTGGAGCTATTGGCAGGCCGGTGAGTGTGAACGGCATCCTGCCGCATAAGTCTTGAGTCAAGTGTGTTGGGCTTATCACTTCAGATTAAGCGCGGGCTGCTCAGGGCTTTGTCAACCGGTCAGGCCGTGGGCAAACATCGCCGCCATTTCTTCGGCCACTTCTTTGGTGGTCATCTCACCATCGATTTGATACCAGCGGGTCATCCAGTTTATTGCCCCGAGAATAGTAAATGTTGCTATTTTTGGGTTGCATTTGCGCAGAGAACCATCACTGACACCGCTTTCTATAATATTGCGCGTTGCTGCATCAAGTTGAACATAGAATGGGTCTATCTGAGACAGGTATTTGTCCGATAGCGGTTCAGGGCCAGGGCTGGACATACAGCGTCCATACTCATCGTCAAACATCGACGTGAATACATGTATGAACTGGGTTAGCTTGTCGAGACCCGACAAATTTGAACTCTGTATTTCCTCTATCTTTTCCAGTAATAAAGTAATTGCGGTTAACAGACACTGAAAGAGGATGTCTTCCTTGTTTTCGATATAGTAATAAAGGGTTGGCTTGGTGACCTGTAGCTCTTCTGCCAGATCATTGAGCGAGGTTTCTCGAAAGCCCTGTTGATTAAATAACCTTGCGGCTGTTTTCAAAATGGCCATCCGCTTCAATTCGTGCTGAACGTCCTTGCTCTGAATGGCTTTGCCCCAGCGGGTTTTGGTGGGTTTATTCATGGCTTGCAAAATTCTAATTGTTAGTTGATGTATTAGTTTATCTGAATTAGAGCTGAATGGATATATAAAAGTAAATATTGCTACCTGCAAGTAGATTTTATTAATTGCGAGTATTATGTGTATTATAAATATATATAAAACAATTGATTAAAATATATAGCTAATGTTATTTATACTAATACTCCAGATCGCTTCCAGTAGTTATTTGAAGCAGCAGTAACGTTAGCAATAGCATTGCTGGCGAGCTGTGGGATGAGTCACGACGGTGCCATTTGCACAAGACCAGCAAGGCGAAAGTCGGCATGGTGAAGTTAGATGTACGAGAGTAATTCTTAATCGACAATTGACGAGAAGCTAGTGCTATATTGCGCCGTTGTTTACGCTAAACATAACAGGCTGGAGAGATAAATGAAGAGTTACCGATCCCGGTGGATGGATGAGAATCTGGAGATATACCGCCAGTCAGTAAGCAAGTTTGTCGAGACTGAAATGGTGCCTTTTGATGAAAAGTGGCGTGAGCAACAACATCTGGACAAGGAGTTGTGGCGCAAGGCGGGTGCCCAGGGGTTTTTGTGTACTGATATCCCCGAGCAATATGGTGGCGCTGGCGCTGACTTTCGCTATGAAGCCGTGTTTTATGAGGAGCAATGGCGTCGAGGACTATCAGGAATGGGGCAGGGGGTGCACAGCATTAGCGCTCACTACATTCTTAATCATGGCACAGAAGAGCAAAAGCAGCGCTGGTTGCCGGGCATGGCCGCAGGAAAATTGATTGGCGCCATCGCCATGACCGAACCAGGTACCGGGTCAGATCTGCAGGCGATTGCTACGCGAGCGGTGAAAGACGGTGATGATTACGTAGTAAATGGCTCAAAAATCTTTATCACCAACGGTTATCTATGTGAGTTGTTAGTTTTGATTGTGCGCACCGATCCAGATGCTGGTAGCAGGGGTTTATCACTGCTGGTGCTCGAAACAGAAGGACTGGACGGTTATAGAGTGGGCCGCAAGTTGAAAAAGATGGGGCAAAAAGCCCAGGATACCTGCGAGTTATTTTTTGAAGATGTTCGCGTCCCTGCAAGCCAGCTTCTTGGCGGCACGCCGGGTGAGGGTTTCAAACAGCTGATGAGTGATCTGCCCTATGAGAGATCCACTGTAGGGGTGCAGGCGGTCGCTACTATGGAAGGCGCCCTGGAGGAGACTGTTAAGTATGTGAAAGAGCGCCATGCTTTTGGCAAGTCCCTGATGGAGCAGCAAAATACACGCTTTAAACTGGCTGAGGTACATGCCCTGATACGCGCGGCGCGGATTTTTATGGATCGCTGTATCGAGGATGTTGTCACCGGCACACTGGATAACATAACGGCTTCTATGTGCAAATGGTGGCTGTCGGAATTGCAGCAAAAGGTAGTGGATGAATGCCTGCAGTTGCACGGTGGTTACGGCTATATGGATGAATATCTTATTTGCCGAATGTATGCGGATTCTCGAGTGGCACGCATCTATGCGGGTACCAGCGAAATTATGCTCGAGGTCATTGCCCGGGATTTGTAAACAGATAGCATGCAGGTCATCGTGTGTTGCCCGACAGGTTGTTGAAAAATTAGTGGCTTTGATCTCAGTATGATTTTTGAAAATCATACCGTTTAATCCGAAAATCATACCGTTTAATACGGCAATGTAACCATTAAGCAATTACTCGATGCAGGAGTCTTGCACGGTGTTTGGACTTGTCTTTATACTCTCGTACTTAATAGACGAGAGCTGTGAACCCTTGTTCTGCTTAACTCGTCGCCAAACCCAAAAATGATACTGAGGCTGCGAATGGCCAGTGCAATCCATATGTGGCAGCAGCTAGGCGTAGCGATTTTCTACGTCGCCACCGGGGTTGCTCTCACTTTTGCCGGTATCTTTAACTTTACGGGTGAAATGTCACCAGGTGAAATGTTACCGGCAGGCTGGTTGTCAGCTGGGCTGTTGGTTGTTGCCTGGTTGCTAACCAGTGCCTTAGTGCATTATCGGCGTCTTGCTGCCGGCATGATCGGCAACGTCGGTAAAAATGCCCTGCTTGAAAAAATGTTCACTGTGTCCTCACTGC
>QNFP01000213.1 GCA_003645535.1 Gammaproteobacteria bacterium
ACTTGCCTTGCTAGGCTACAACCTCAGTGTCGCGGTGTGGGTCGGCATGATTGCGCTGGCCGGACTGGATGCGGAGATGGGTGTACTGATGATGCTGTATTTGGGCATGGTCTACCGCCAACGTCAGGACGATGGTCGCTTACAGACACAACAAGACCTGCTAGAGGTGATCACCGAAGGGGCTGGACGACGCATCCGCCCCATGCACATAAAAATGTAGGCTGGATATTCTCTGTAATTGGCTGTTGATTCCCTATTTATCCATTTGACAAGGGGATCATAGATAGCAGTAAACCATGAGCTAGCACGTAGTCTTCGCACCGATCATCCCTACTCAATTTGCACCGCCTCCAGATCATCAGGTTTGGTTGAAAGCCATCTATCCATCACCACACAGGCAGTTAAATCTCCGGTTACATTAATTGCAGTGCGCGACATATCAAGGATTCTGTCAACGCCAATAATCAATGCTATGCCGCTTGCTGGCACACCAATATTTATCAGAATCGTAGCAAGAATAACGATGCCAACGCCTGGGGTACTCGGTGAACCAATTGAGGCACCAATGGTTGTTGTGATGAGTAATAGGAGTTCCCCGGATGAAAGTTCCACCCCAAATACTTGAGTGAGGAACACAGCGGCAACAACTTGATAAAGTGCGGTGCCATCCATATTTATCGTCGCGCCTAGCGGTACGATAAAACCTGCGGTGGAAGATTGAATGCCCAACTTTTCTTCTGCCGTTTTAATTGAGAGCGGCATGACCGCAGCCGAGCTAGATGTTGAAAAAGCTAGCAATTGGACTTCTCTCAGCTGAGATAAGAAATGTGCAGGATTAATACCCCCTACAATACACGCTATGATGAGGTAAAACCCAAATAGCAGTCCCAATCCCAATAGAACCGTGCCCACATAAACCGACATTCCGACAAGTGCGTCAATGCCAACCTGCATAGTAATCTGTGCCAAAAGCCCTAATACTGCGATAGGTGCAATGACCATCGCCCAGCTGACAATTTTCATCGACAACTCTTGAATAGACCTGGATATTTCAAGTAAAGGCTTGGCCCTCTCAGAGCTAATTGATGCAAGCGCTATACCCGTTAGTATTGCAAATACTACGATTTGCAGCATGCTTTCATCAAGTGCTGCGCTTAATGGATTAGCAGGTATCAATCCCACAATACGGTCGTGAAGTGTTAATGTCTCCAGATTTCCACCAACTACCACAGACCCTGTATCTGTCGGCGTTTCACTGAGCATTTGTGGATCCACGTATTGTCCTGGCTCGATGAGCATCGCCAGCACGACACCGATAAGAACGGCTACAGTCGTCGTGCCTACAAAATAAGGAGCAATTCGTAAGCCCATTTTACGAAGTTTGGTCAAATCTTCGGCACCCGCTATACCAAGAACAATGGATGATACGACCAGCGGTAACATAATCATTTGAATCAATGCCAAGAACAGATGCCCAGGCAACACAAGCCAACCAGTAATAAGTTCAGCCGCCTGCTCAGAAACCAAGGCAGCCCCTTCTGGTGATATCAGCAGGCCGACACTAATACCTAACACCATACAAACGACAATCTGTAACCACAGCTTACTGCGAATCAGAAACGTCAGTTTTTCAGCAAGTGCCCCAAGCTCGGAGACACTTTCAACGGGCGAAGTAAGGCTTGGTTGAAAATATTCCTTTTTATCATTCACTAGAAGTGTTGCCTAAAACAATCACTCTTGAGTAGGGAGGCCAACATAGTTTTATACGCGTATTATTTTTTTCATTGCAAACCAAGCGGTTATAAATAACTGATAATAAAATCCCTGCCACTCCTGTAAGAGCCATCCAATGAGTCCAATCAGGGAGCTAGACCAGGTCAACGTCCAGCTTGTCTATAGTTAAATCAACGTACAGCATATTGCGCTGTCATTTGCAGCATGGAGTTCGGGAATAGTGCAACCAATACGCTGTAAATCACCCATACATAATAGTCCCACACAAAACGCACTCACTATCGTAAATATTTTTTGTGTATTATCGCTACCTCCTCGTTTGTTCATTCCAGAGATATCAACTCCATCAATTTTCCTTCACTTTTTGTCTACTGGACGTGAGCACGAATTATCCCAGGGCCATAACCTGCCCATCGCAATAAACGTAAATGATGCAGACCAGGTGATAAGTAGAAAACCGTTTAAAGCTTCCATGGCGGTAATAAAACGAATGTGTCCCTCAGGCTGAATATCACCTAAGCCCAACGTCGTGTAGATAACCCCTGAGTAATACAGGTAGCTCATGCCATCAGCTAGCGGCGCACCTTGAAACACGCCCAATTCAAGCGATGAAACCGACCAGCTGTACGCTATTGCATAAAAACCAATCTCAGCGATATGCGCAAGGAAAAGCACTAATACAATCACCAGCACCTGCATTTGTGTTGGCAGGTTTATCTTTGGCGTGTTCATGCCAAGCCAAAGCATCACCCAATAATGAAATATGAAGGTGGCCGCAACCAGACTAAAGGCCAACATAATAGCGACTGTCATGCAGTGTCCCCTTCTTCATTGAAGGCTAAGCAATCAGGGTTTGCAGGCAGCTCTCGATGTTTCTCCTGATACTGAAGGATAAGGCTGTAAACCACTGGTAGTACTAAAAGATTGAGTATGGTCACCGTCAGCATACCGCCCAGCATCGGTGCTGCGATGCGATGCGTTACATCAGAACCGGTGCCACTACTCAACATAATGGGAATCAAACCTGCCATCGTTGAGATAGCGGTCATTGCCACAGGCCGCACACGCTTTGATGTTGCCGAGAAGACGGCGTCTTGCACTTCTTCTGGCGTCAGCCTGGTCGTGGAGGTAGATCGTCGTTTGGCCATTTCCGTATCAATAAAGCTTAAAACCAGTACGCCTATTTCCGCCGCCATACCTGCCAACGCAATGAAACCCACCGCGACGGCCACGGACATATTGTAGTCATTGAGATAAATAAGCCAGATACCCCCGACTAAACCAAAAGGGATGGACATCATCACAACCACCGGCTCGATAATATTGCGGAAGTTAAAGTACAGCAGTAAAAAAATAATCAGTAGGGTAGCAGGGGCGACAATCTGTAAACGCGCCGCTGCGCGCTCCATGTATTCAAACTGACCTGACCACGTAATTGTGTAGCCAGCAGGTACGGTGACCTGCTCTTGCAACACTTGCTTCGCATCGGCGACAAACCCACCAATATCCGACGTTGAAATATCGACGTAAATCCACGCGTTAGGCCGTGCGTCCTCACTTTTAATAACCGGCGGGCCACGGTTGTATTTAATATCTGCGACCATCGCCAGCGGGATTTGTGCGCCGGTGGGTGTTGGAATCAATACCCGCTTTAGCGTTTCTAAATCATCGCGCAACTCTCTTGGGTAGCGCAAATTGACCGGGTAGCGCTCCAGGCCTTCGACCGTTTCGGTAATATTCATACCGCCAATAGCGCTTTGAATAATATCCTGTACTGCACCGACGGTCAGACCATAGCGGGCCGCTTTTTCACGGTTGATATCGAAATCCAGGTAATAGCCGCCCACCGCTCTATCGCCGAACGCCGACGTGGTTTCCGGCAGCGTTTTCATCGCTTGCTCGATATCCTGTGCAACTTGTTGAAGAACATTAAGATCAGGGCCCGATACCTTGATACCAACAGGCGTTTTGATGCCTGTTGACAGCATGTCAGTACGGGTTTTTATCGGCATCGTCCAGGCATTAGCGACCCCCGGAAATTGTATGGCCTGGTCCATTTCATTCATCAACTCCTTAGTGGTTTTTTTGGGGTTGGGCCACTCTTCCTTTGGTTTTAAGCGAACGGTAGTTTCTATCATCGATAATGGTGCGGCGTCTGTCGCCGATTCGGCCCGCCCCACTTTACCGAAGACATGATGCACTTCAGGAAAGGTATAAAGAATTTTATCGGTCTGCTGCAATAGCTCCTTCGCTTTAGTAATAGAAATACCGGGGAATGTTGTCGGCATATAGAGAATATCGCCCTCGTCCAGCGGCGGCATAAATTCGCTACCTAATTTGGAATAGGGGTAATAGGTCACAGCCAATAAAACCAAAGCCACAAGCACCGTGATACCGCGCCACTGCATCGCCATTTTCAACGCAGGCCCGTGTAAAGCATGTAAGGCACGATTTATAGGGTTTTTGTGTTCTGCAATGATTTTACCGCGCAAAAAATAGCCCATCATCACGGGGACTAAAGTAATCGCGAGAATGGCAGAAGCGGCCATGGCATAGGTCGCTGTAAACGCTAAGGGGCTGAACAAACGCCCTTCCTGAGCCTGCATCGTGAAGATCGGAAGGAATGATACGGTAATCACCAACAATGAGAAAAATAGTGCAGGCCCCACTTCCTGGCAGGATTCAGCAATCGTTTTCCAGCGCTCGTCATTGTTTAAATCACTGCCTTTCTCCTCAACGGCTATGGCTAAACGACTGTGTGCGTTTTCGACCATCACAATAGCACCGTCGACCATCGTACCAATGGTTATTGCAATCCCACCGAGGGACATAATATTGGCGTTCAGGCCCTGGAATCGCATGACAATAAAGGCCATCAAAATACCCAGGGGCAATGTGATAACAGCGACAAACGCCGAGCGGGCATGTAACAAAAAAAGAATAACAACCAAACTAACGATGATCAGTTCCTGCATCAACGAGGTATTGAGGCTTTTAACCGCGCGTTCGATCAAATCCCCCCGGTCATAGACTGGAACAATCTCTACCCCTTCCGGCAGACCGGCTTTTAATTCCTCCAGTTTGGCCCTCACCGCCTGAATCGTCGCTAGTGCATTTTCACCAAAGCGCATAATCACAACGCCACCTGCGACCTCGCCCTCTCCGTTGAGATCAACCACACCGCGCCGCAATTCCGGGCCAATCTGAACGTGTGCAATATCTCGCAAGCGTATCGGTGTGCCATTAGCATCAACGCCTACCGGGATACTATTGAGATCATCAATCGACTGGATATAACCCAGGCCGCGAACCATGTACTCGGTTTCAGCCATTTCAATCAAGCGACCACCCACATCCCTGTTGGACATTTTGATAGCCATTTTGATTTTATTCAGCGGGATGTTGTAACGCAGCAGGGCATTGGGGTCGACTTCAACTTGATACTGCTTGACGTATCCGCCGACCGATGCAACTTCGGCGACGCCTTCTACTGTCTGCAAGGGATAGCGTAGATACCAGTCCTGTAAAGAGCGCAGTTGTGCCAAATCGTGTTTACCGCTCCTATCCACCAGTGCGTATTCATACACCCAACCAACACCGGTGGCATCCGGCCCTAACGTGGGTGTAATACCTTGCGGCAGACGACCACTTACATAATTTAATGACTCCAGTACGCGAGAACGCGCCCAATACATATCAACGCCATCTTCAAAAATAATATAAACAAAGGACATGCCAAAAAAGGAATAACCCCTGACGACCTTGGTTTTAGGTACCGCCAACATTGATGTCGTTAAGGGGTACGTCACCTGATCTTCTACCACTTGTGGTGATTGCCC
>QNFP01000214.1 GCA_003645535.1 Gammaproteobacteria bacterium
CGAGAAGCGGGATGCCAGGCTAACTGCTCACCCCTTGCCAGGGCGAGTTGCCAGGGCAGTTTATGTTTATCGGTAATCAGTTCGAGGTCAGGGTATTTACGCGTTGTCATAAAACGGGCAAACCATCTGGCGAGCAGCGCATCATCGGAAAGCTGTGAGATAAGCAGGTCGCGAGTAGCTTCAATGAACACCGGGTCGATTACCCCCCTTGCTAGATCGGTGCTCAGGGGTGGGTCGTTAAACACTTTGCTGGCGAACTCCGGTTCAGAGAGTAACTCAGTCGCTAAATCATTGAGTAACTCCACTGCTGTCGGCGAACGAAAACCGATAGAAAAGGTCATCGATTCACCTTCTGATACTCCCCAATGTGCGATTCTGGGTGGCAGGTAAAGCATGTCGCCGGGTTCGAGTAGATATTCCTCCTGTTGTTCGAATTCGCTCAACAAGCGAAGCGGGGAATTTACGACCAGCTCGGTGTCGGCTCCACAATACTGGCCAATACGCCAGCGTTTTCGTCCAGCGGTCTGTAGTAAAAACACATTGTAGCTGTCGAAGTGGGGGCCGACACTGCCCTGGTCCGCGGCACAACTGACCATGATGTCATCCAGCCGCCAGCGTGGTAAAAAGTTGAAACTTTCGAGCAGGTCATGGACGTCGGGCAGCCACTGATCTACCGCCTGTACCAACAGTGTCCAGTGACTGTTTGGCAAACTCTGCAGGCGTTGTTCCGTAAACGGGCCATGGTGCAGCTCCCAGTTAGAAGACGAAGGGTGCTCAAGAATAAGGCGCGATTCTATTTCTGTTTCAAGGGCAAGGCCGGCCAACTCGTCAGCCGACAAGGCAGGTAGTTCAGCCAGGGCACCAGGAATTAACAGCGGCTGCTTCTGCCAGTAGTTAGCGAGAAATTCATTGGCTTCCATCCCACCCAGAAACCGTGAGGAATTTGGCACAGCTAAATACGTGCGGCCAGCTCTGCAGCCAGGCCGATATAAGTATCGGGTGTGAGCGCTAGCAGTTCGGCCCTGGCCTGTTCCGGGATCTCTAGAGATTCAATAAAGGTTTGTAAGGTTTGTTGGGTGATTTTCTGCCCGCGGGTGAGCGCTTTAAGTTTTTCATAGGGTTCGGGGATACCGTAACGGCGCATCACGGTTTGTATTGGTTCGGCGAGAACCTCCCAGGCATTATCCAGATCCTGCTGCAACCGGGTGGCATTTAGCTCCAGCTTGTTCAGACCTTTTTGCAAGGATTGATAAGCGATGAGGCTGTAGCCAAAGCCGACGCCCATATTCCTTAATACAGTGGAATCAGTAAGGTCACGCTGCCAGCGAGATACCGGCAGTTTGCTGGCCAGGTGCTGAAATATAGCGTTTGCCAGGCCGAGGTTGCCCTCGGAGTTTTCAAAGTCAATGGGGTTGACCTTGTGGGGCATAGTCGAGGAACCTACCTCGCCGGCAACCGTGCGTTGTTTGAAATAACCGACAGAAATATAGGCCCATATATCGCGGTTTAAGTCGATTAAAATGGTGTTAATCCGGCCCACTATGTCGAATAGCTCAGCCATATAATCGTGGGGCTCTATTTGTGTGGTATAGGGATTGACAATCAGCCCCAGGCTTTCGACAAATTGTTGGCCACTGGCTGACCAGTCGATGTTGGGATAAGCGCTGAGGTGGGCATTGTAATTACCTACCGCGCCATTAAATTTTCCAAGCAGGGGGGTGTCGCGTAGTTGTGGTATCTGTCGACGCAAGCGGGCTACCACGTTGGCGAGTTCTTTACCCATGGTCGTTGGCGAGGCGGTTTGTCCATGTGTTCTGGATAACATCGCTTCATCCCGATACTGGTGTGCCAGGTCGGTTAACTTGTTAATGATATCGTCAAGTGCAGGCAGCAGTACCTGATCTCGCCCTTCTCGTAACATAAGGGCATGGGACAGGTTGTTAATGTCCTCGGATGTGCAGGAAAAATGTACATACTCGCTGATTGCCAATAATTCGGGCATCGTCTTAAAGCGATCCTTGAGATAATACTCAATGGCTTTGACGTCGTGATTAGTGGTTTGCTCGATGTTTTTGATGAGTTGTGCCTGCTGCTCGTCAAAGTGTTTGAGCAAGTCCTCCAGAAATTGTTTGCACTTGTAGATAAAGTGTTTACTTCTTCTATATCCGGGTGTTCGGCGAGAAATTGTAGCCAACGCACCTCAACCAGAAGCCGGTTTTTAATCAGGCCAAATTCGCTAAAAGCACCTCTCAAAGCGATGGTTTTAGAACCATAGCGGCCATCAATGGGCGTAACGGCAGTGAGTGAAGATAGATCCATATTGATGTCCACAAAAGCGGGAGGGGCAGTATTTTACCCCATCATTGAGCTATTATCAGGAGGGGTTAGCAGAGCATGTACCAGGAGGGATTAGCACACCATGGCGTGCTACAGCTCTCGCCGCAGTTGCTCTAGCTGCTTAAGTATTCGCTTTCGATAAAATATAAAGTGCCATCGTCTGCCGCCAGCCTGGTGCCAGAGAATACCGGCGCGAATACCAGCGAACAGCATACAACGTACGCGGTTGGCAATGCTCGCTTGCTGTAGAAAGCCACTCTGTCCGCTCACCTGAATACGAAAACGAAATGTGCTGATGGTATTGCTGTACAAATCCGCCAGATTGTTAATCACGTTTTCGTGGACTGGCGAAAAGTGTTGCGCCTGATTATTGGCCTGGGCCACGCCAGCGCCTACCTTGTCAAGCATAGCGGCATTTGCCGATAACTTGCGTTCTAAATATAAAACACCGAGGACATAGCGCAGTATTTCGGGCACCTTACTACGTTTGCTCAAAGTGAGAAGTTTGGCCATTGAATCAATACCGCAACTTAAATTGGTTACTGATCCGAATACAGCTTCGCAGTTTGTCGGATTTTGGTCGAGCAAACTGGTCATAGCCGTGTGCAGTGCCTGGGCAGATATATTGCCAGTTTGTGCCAGAGTATCGACAAGCTGACAAGCCTGAAAAACACCGGCCAGAGCGATGACCTGATCGCGGGTTGGCGGACTAATCATAGCGGTGCGCGGCTCTCGGTAATGATGCCGCCTCCCAGGCAAACTTCGCCATCATAAAAAACAACGGATTGCCCCGGTGTGACGGCCCGTTGCGGGTTTTCGAAATCGACATGACATATTGTGTCCCCATCGAGATAGACCTGACAGTTTTGATCAGCCTGCCGATAGCGAATCTTGGCTGTACAGCTGAGCGAGTCTTTTATAGGTTGTCCGTTAATCCAGTGCAGTTGTTCTGCGACCAGCGATGAGGCATACAACAAGGGATGGTCGTTACCCTGGACGGCAATAAGACGGTTGTTGACCATGTCTTTGTCTGCTACATACCAGGGAGACTGTTGACTATCCTGTCTGCCGCCGATGCCCAAACCTTCTCGTTGACCCAGAGTGTAGAACATCAAACCCTGGTGTTGGCCAATTACTTCGCCTTTTGAGGTGACAATATCCCCAGGTTGGGCCGGGATATACTGTTCAAGAAAATCTTTAAAGCGTCGCTCACCGATAAAACAAATACCCGCGCTATCTTTTTTGTCGTGGGTTCCAGCTTGTGTCGCTGAGCTAGCTCACGTACATGGGACTTATTGTGTCCGCCAATTGGGAATCGCGTTTTTGCAAGTGCGCTTGCCGAGACCGCATAAAGAAAATAGCTCTGATCTTTGTTGGTGTCTACGCCGCGTAACAGCAATGTTTCTCCGTTGTGACGAGTTCTGGCGTAGTGTCCCGTGGCGATACAGTTCGCGCCGAGTAATTCTGCATACTCAAGAAACACTTTGAATTTAATTTCGCGATTACACAGGATATCAGGATTTGGAGTACGGCCGGCACCGTATTCTGCGAGGAAATATTCGAATACCTGATCCCAGTACTCCGCTGCGAAATTAGCAGTATGAAGTGGGATGTCCAGCTTCTCACATACCTGCCGAGCGTCTTCCAGGTCGGCCTTTGCGGTACAGTATTCGGTGCCGTCGTCTTCGTCCCAGTTTTTCATAAATAGCCCCTCTACCTGATAACCCTGTTGTGCCAGCAACAAGGCGCTGACAGATGAATCGACACCGCCAGACATGCCGACAATTACCTTGTTATCAGTAGTTGTCGAGGTTGCGGCAGGGGCAGTGTTTTGAGCGGGCATAATATTGATTACTCGGGGTTGTTTGTTAGGGGTGTATATTAGGGATGCTTTTTTGGGGATGTTGGTTAGGGCTGCTTAGCCAGGCAATGTTTATCGGGAGCACTTACGCACGGCCTACTTTTCAGGCTGGTTTGTTGGTGGCTACTTTTTCGGACTACCGGTATCAGATTATCTGTTCGGAGCTATCCATTCACAATAACCTATTTGCGAATATCGATGGCCGGCTATTCCGATCCGGGTATCCGCTGGTTAGTGATTGCGAATTTTAGCGGTAATCTCGAATAAACTCTAATGGGTAGGAGATACCAGCCTGATAGTCTTTGATGGTCTGCAGCACCATTGGACTGCGCAGTGGATCCGCCGTTAACAGTTCTTGTCTGGAAAGCCACAGTACATCCACTATATCTGCATCTATTTCTGCATTTGCCAGTTGCTCTATGGCTTTGCAGATAAAACTAAAGCGGTAATAGGTGATGCCATTATCGTGAGATGTGAAAACGCTAAAACCCAGCAGGGCAGAGGGCTCTACCAGCCAGCCGGTTTCTTCCAGGGTTTCACGTTTTACTGCGGCGACAGGTGATTCCCCCACCTCTACATGGCCGGCTGGCTGGTTGATTACCGTCAAACCATTATCATATTCGCGCACCAGCAAGAATTTTTCATTGCGGCAAACCAGCGCGGCGACGGTGAGGTGAATATTATCGGGCATGACTGATGTCCGGGTCGAGGAAGGGGGTGCTTAAGTCCACTATCTGCGTTTTCCTGGTTTGTGTCGGCTTGCTTCGGGTAGGTGAAGCGACAGGCTTTTGTGCTCCCCCGGTTGTAGACCGTTCAAGGACCAGTCGCCAATTTTTATGCGCACAAGACGAAGCACCGGAAAGCCCGTCGCAGCCAGCATGCGCCTTACCTGTCTGTTGCGACCCTCCCGTATAGTTAGTTCTAGCCAGCTGGTGGGTATCTTCTGGCGCTTTCTGACCGGCGGGCTTCGTGGCCACAGATTGGGTTCAGCTATTGCTTTGGCCAGGGCCGGGCGCGTCTTGCCATCATTTAAGTCTATACCATTCTCAAGCAAAACCAGGGACTCCTGGGAGATTATCCCTTCTACCTGGACCCAGTAGGTCTTTGCCAGCTTGTAGCGTGGCTGTGTAATTTGGGCCTGTAGCTTACCGTTGTCAGTGAGCAATAATAAACCTTCAGAGTCACGATCCAGGCGACCTGCCGGATAGACGTCCTTAATAGAAATATAGTCAGACAGGCACAGGACACCGTCTGTAGAGGTAAACTGGCTGAGCACATTAAAAGGTTTGTTGAACAAAACAAGGACAGACACCGGCCATTCCCATAGAGTAGTTTAACGACAAAAAATCGGTCGTTGTATCTTAAA
>QNFP01000215.1 GCA_003645535.1 Gammaproteobacteria bacterium
CCCGAAAACCTCGATGCCTGGGGTCTGGTCATGCGCGGCAGCCGATCCTATGCGAGCTTTAATCGAAAATTTCTGGCTGAGGACGAACCTTTGCTGCGTGAGGCGCTGTCGCTGGATCCTAATTATGTCCCGGCCAAAGCTGAACTGGCTCGTTCACTCTGTTGGCAGGCTACCAATTTTTACAGTGAAGACCCGGCCAGAGATATCGCCGAGGCCTACACATTGGGCCAGCAGGCCCTGGAATCTGCACCTAATGATCCGCTCGCGCTATTTGCGCTTGGCTCTTGTTATGGCTATACGGGTCGACCACGGGAGGCGATTCGGCTGCTGGAAAAGGCAATCAGTAAACAGCCTAACTACGCGCTGGCATCGGCTGCACTGGGATTGGCGCTGACTTTTGACCAACAGCCCGCTCGGGGCCTGCCGTACATCGAACAAGCCCTGCTGTTATCACCTCTATCACCCCAGACCTATCTTTTCGAGACGTATCGAACAGCAACGCTTTGTGAACTAGGCCGTTATGCTGAGGCGGAGCAGGCTGCTCAAAACGGCCTTAAATCTTATGACGGCTGGTACTGGACCTGGCTTAATCTTGCCTGGGCTCGCGCCGGCCAGGGCGATATCGGCGGTGCACAACAAGCTTTATATAATGCAAAATCAAGCGAACCCCGATTTTCTCTGACACTTGCCAAAGAGTCAGCCGCGATTATCTTTAAAAATAAAGGCGAGAATTTATTGGCCGCACTAGAACCCATCTGGCCGGAAGATTTATTAAGCGCCAGCGAAAACAAAACGGATTAAACTTTGGAAGTTTTCAATAATTTTGTTGATTGGCTGACCGCTCACGAAACCGCACTTAGTGCCTTTGCTGCGCTGGTGGTAATTGTGGGTGTGCTGCTGTCGCCACTGGGCGCCGGGCTGCGAGGATTATTTTCGCGAAACGACAAGACAAATTTATCCGCGATTGACACACCATCACACCCAAACAAACCCTCCTCGCCCGATATTGCCGATAATTCATCACCACTACTCGATACTGATAAACCTTCCATCGCCGTACTGCCCTTCGTCAATATGTCAGACGATAAAAGCCAGGAGTATTTTGCCGATGGCATGACCGAGGACATTATTACCGGTTTATCATTCGATAGCCGTTTGTCGGTCACCGCCCGCAACTCTACCTTTGCTTACAAGGGTCAATCGCCAGATATCCGTGTCGTGGGTAAGGAGCTGGGGGTTCGTTATGTCTTAGAGGGCAGTATTCGCCCCATCAAAGAGCGGTTGCGCATTACCGTGCAACTTATCGACACCGCCAGCGGCAATCATATCTGGGCCGACAAGATTGATCGGCCCGTTGCCGAGATATTCGACATCATGGATTCGGTGGTCAATGATTTAGTGACAGCCCTGTGTTCCAACCTCGGCGTGGCGGAAAGTAACCGCTCCAAACGGCAACGACCCGAAAACCTGGAAGCCTGGGCCTTGTGTGTACAGGCAGAAGTTGCTGTGCTTTTGCAGATGGATACAAAAGCTATTATCGAGGCGCGAAAGCTGGCACAGCAAGCGAGCGAAATCGAACCGAGCTATGCCATTAGCTGGGCATTGCTTGGCTTTCTTGTCGGCATGGATATCGTTTACGGGCAAAGTGCTGATCTGGACAATGATTCCGAACAGGCTTTTTCGCTAATCAGTAAAGCATTGCGTCTGGCGCCGAATGATCCCATCGTACTGTGTTATTGCGGTTTTGCCGCTAGCTTTGCCGGTCAAGCCAACCTGGGTGTTGCCTATCTGGAGCGCAGCCTGGCGATTAATCCCAACAGTAGTTTCTCGCAATTTGTCTATGGGGCAGCGCTTTTATTCGATGGAAGATCTGAGGATTGCATCGCCCATTTGCAGCGTTTTATCGATCGGGCACCTAAAGACCCCTACATTAATTTGGCCTATTACTATTTGGCCTGCGGTTATTTGTCACTGGAGAATTTTAAGGACGGTGAGCAGGCCGCGCGAAATTGCGTGAAGCATTCACCTGGGTACCCCTGGGGTCACTTTATGTTGGCCGTAACACTGCAGGGTCAGAACCGCGAGGAGGATGTGAGCGTACAGATGAAGATAGTGCACGAACTTGAGCCTACCTGGACGTATCAGCAGGTTGAAGATATTTTTAGTCATCTATTTAGATCTGCGCAACGTGAAACCTGGGTGAATTTGGTGCGCCAGGCATGGCGGGATTAGAGGGCACACATATCCAATATGGAAAGCATTAACGAAATATTCAACTGGCTAAGCGAACATGAATCAGGTTTCAGCGCCCTTGCGGCACTCGTCGTAATTATCGGTGTGACCTTATCGCCGCTAGGTGCGGGCTTTCGTGCTTTGTTTTCAGGAGATAAGAACGTAGACAAAAAAGAGATAAAGCCTGCTCTAACCGGTAATCGGGTCAACAAGCAGACCAACAAGCAAAATACTGAAATGGCAGTACCCGCAACGCAGGATTTTCTCGAGTCACCGCCACCACTGATCACCGATAAACCCTCCATCGCAGTGCTGCCTTTCGTCAATATGACCGACGACAAAAGCCAGGAATATTTTGCCGACGGCATGACCGAGGACATTATCACCGGGCTATCCTGCGACAGTCGATTGTTTGTGATTGCTCGCAATTCTACCTTTGCCTACAAGGGCCAGTCGCCGGACATTCGCACCGTGGGTAAAGAGCTCGGCGTAAGTTATGTGCTGGAAGGAAGTATCCGCCCGGTGGGCGAGCGTCTGCGGATCACCGTTCAGTTAATCGAAACCACCTCAGGCGCGCACGTTTGGGCCGACAAGATTGATCGGCCCGTTGCTGAAATATTCGACATTATGGACGACGTAGTCGATGGACTAGTGACTAGTCTGTGTTCCAACCTTGGCGTCGCCGAAGGCAAACGCGCCCTCAGGCAACAGCCGGGAAATCTAGAAGCATGGGAACTTTGTCTGCGTGCAGAGATGGTGTGGATGGGACGAAGGGCTACTGATGGCGTCATTGAAGCTCAAACATTAACTAAAAAGGCTACTGAGATAGAACCAGGCTATGCCCTTGGCTGGGCGATGCTGAGTTACACGTCAAGCTTGCCCATACCGTATTTGCTCACGAGAGATATCGTCAAAACGACTGAGCAAGTAGATGAGTTTATCAACAAAGCGGAGACATTAGCGCCGGGGGATCCCGCGGTCCTGGGTTATATAGGTTATGCGGCTGCAATTTGTGGCAATGCAAATACCGGCATTGATTACCTGGAACGTAGCCTGGATCTCAATCCCAATAACGCTCTGTTCCGTCGGTTTTACTCATTAACGCTTATGTATGCGTCGCTGCTAGATGAAGCATTGACACAAATTGATCTATTCTTTCGCCAGTCTCCCAAAGATCCCGATCTTGGGGGAGGATATTTTACTCGAAGTCTTATCCAGGTTTTGCAGGACAAATGCGTAGAAGCAGAAAAATCGGCGACCCTGGCCATTAAGTATCAACCTGCCTCTCCCTTGTTTTATCTTGCTCGTGCCCTCGCCCTGACCGGACTTGATCAAAATGACATAGCCAAAGATGAAATGGAACGGTCGCGTCAATTAGCGCCACATTTTACGTTGACCAAGATAGAAGAATGGTGGCGCTTATCTTTTCAAAAAGAGGACGCCGAAAAGCTGATCAACCTTGTCCGTCAGGCATGGTAGGGTTAAACGGGGAAAATATTCAATATGGAAAGCATTAACTCTATTTTCACCTGGCTAAGCGAACACGAGGCCGGATTCAGCGCCCTCGCGGCATTGGTCGTTATTATCGGCGTGACCTTATCGCCACTGGGCGTGGGAATGCGCGGTCTGCTTTCGCGGAGGAAAACCAACGATAGCGCAATGCCAGGCACTGACACTGCAAAACCCACAGCATCTTCTGCACCTCATTTAGAATCATCCCCAAAGCAGGATTTCCTGGATAACCCTCCCCCACTGATCACCGACAAACCCTCCATCGCGGTGTTGCCCTTCGTCAATATGTCGAAAGACGAAGACAAAGAGTTTTTCGCCGATGGCATGACCGAAGACATTATCACCGGGCTGTCGTGCGACAGCCGTTTATTTGTGATTGCCCGCAACTCCACCTTTGCCTACAAAGGTCAAAGCCCGGATATCCGCACCGTGGGTAAGGAGTTGGGTGTACGCTATGTGCTGGAAGGCAGTATCCGTCCTGTAGGCGAGCGCTTGCGTATTACAGTGCAGCTTATCGAAACGGATACCGGCAGCCATATCTGGGCGGACAAAATCGACCGACCCATATCTGAGATTTTTGATATTCAGGATGATGTCGTAGACAGCCTGGTCACTACCCTATGCGCCAATCTGAGTGTAGCCGAAGGTAAGAGAGCGCGCCGCCAGGCACCCGACAACATAAAAGCCTGGGAGCTGTGCATAGATGCTGAAATGTCATGGATGGGACTGAGAACCACAGGCGGCATGGTCGAAGCCCAGGCACTCGCTAAAAAGGCCACTGAAATCGAGCCGGGCTATGCGCTCGGCTGGGCAATGCTCGCCTATTTCTCAAGCCTGAACATTGCCTACGTGATCACCGACAATAATGACGAGACGGCCAAACAGGTGGATCAACTCATCAACAAAGCGACCGTATTGGCGCCAGATGATCCAACGGTATTGGGTTACATAGGATACACCTATACGTTAATAGGCAAAGCGAGCACCGGGCTTAGTTACCTCGAACGCAGCCTGGCTAGCAATCCCAATAGCGGTTTTTTCCGCTATGCCTACGCGACGACACTTGCAGCCACTTCGCAACTGAAAAACGCACTTACACAATCTGAAATATTTTTCCGCCAATCACCCAAAGACTCCAATATGGGGGCGGTATGTTTTTCTCAGAGTGTGACGCTCTCCATCATGGGTCGGTATTTGGAGGCCGAACAAGCTGCATCTATGGGTATTAAACATCAACCCACTTTCCCCTGGTTGTATGTAGCCCGTGCCTGTGCGCTGAGCGGGCTCGAACGCCATGAAGAGGCACAACTGGCGCTGGTGCTAGCACGGGAAATAGCTCCTCATTTTAGTCAGACCAAAATAGAAAAGTGGTCGCGCTTATATTTTCAAAAAGACGATGCCGCAAAACTCAACAGCCTTTTGCGTTTAGCCTGGCCGGAATCTTAGGTAGACTTATTTGATATGGAAACCGTAAATCAAATTCTCAGCTGGCTTAACGCAAACGAGACCGCACTCAGCGCGCTCGCCGCACTGGTGGTCATTGTTGGTGTGACCTTATCGCCACTGGGTGCGGGAGTGCGGGGCGTATTGTCGCGCAGACAAAGTCATTCCCCTGCTCAGGAATCAGTTAGCAATTCTAAACAAAGCCTTCCTACTGCGAAGCTTTCTGAATCTGCAGGAGGACAAAACAAACCCGCCGGGCAAGCCGGGCAAAGCAAAGACCGACCCGTGGTAGCCGTGCTGCCCTTAAACAATATGTCTGCCGATGAGGAGCAGGGTTATCTCGCCGAGGGCATGACCGAAGATATTATC
>QNFP01000216.1 GCA_003645535.1 Gammaproteobacteria bacterium
ACCACTGGAAGCGCGTTCAGCTATCAGTGGAAGCGTGGTAACACCAATATCACCGGTGCAACATTCAATACTTACACTCTTATTCAGGATGATGTGGGCAGCACGATTAAGGTTACGATTAGTTACACAGATGATCTGGCAACATTTGAAAGTGTGACTAGCCCTGCGACTGCTATAGTAACGAATGTTAATGATGCGCCAATAATCGGAGGTGTTAGTTCTAACCAGCTGGTTAACGATAACTCAACCATAGCGCCGTTCAGCAGTGTGATCTTAAGTGATGCTGATGATGATAATGTCAGTATTACTATAACGTTCGACGATGCGGCGAAAGGTCTATTTACTAATGCTTCACTGACTAGCTCTGGGTTTGTTGGGTTTGGCGCAAACGCTCAGGGTAAAGGTGGTACGAGCCCTTATAGTTTAACCTCAACAACGTTAACAAATGCACAGGCCGCAATTAATCAGCTGGTGTTTGTTCCGAGTGAGAACCGAGTGAATGCTGGTTCGACAGAAACTACAGTCTTTACTATAGGGGTCAATGATTCATCGGTGACCACAAATGATGCAACGACTACTGTTGTTTCAACCTCGATCAATGATATCGGCGTGGCTAGTATCGCGGGTGGTTCGACTCAGGGTGGTATGTTAACTGCAAATAATTCAGATGCAGATGGAACGGCAAGTAGTACGTTTAGTTACCAGTGGAAACGTAGTGGTGTCGATATAGCAGGGGCGTCAGCTAACACCTATGCGCTGGTGCAGGCAGATGTTGGCAGTGCTATCACCTTTACAGTTAATTACACTGATGATCTAAATACCTTTGAAAGTGTGACCAGCCCTGCAACTGCTGTAGTCAGTAATATCAATGATGTCGGTACTGCCAGTATCAGTGGTATCGCAACACAGGGTGCTATCTTGACTGCCGCTGTTAGTGATGTGGATGGCACATCGGGTAGTGTGTTCAGTTATCAATGGAAGCGTGATGCGATAGCTATCGCTGGCGCAACATCTAGTACTTATACTTTAGCGCAGGCAGATGTGGGCAGCGTGATTACGGTGACAGTTAGTTATAGTGATGACTTTAACGCAGCTGAGATTGTTACTAGTCCTGTATCAGCAATCGTTAGCAATACTAATGATGTTGGTGCGGTTAGTATTTCGGGTACTGCGATTCAGGGTAACCTTCTAACAACGAGTGTCACGGATGCTGATGGTACGTCCACTAGTGTACTTAGCTATCAGTGGAAGCGTGGTGGCGCAGATATTGCCGGTGCGATAGAAAGTACCTATGTTCTGGTGCAGGCAGATGTTAATGCGACGGTGACAGTCACAGTCAGTTATATAGATGATCTGTTAACAGCTGAAACGGTGGCGAGTGCAGCGACAGGTATAGTGTCAAATATTAATGATCTTGGTGTTGCGGCAATTGCAGGTCTTACTGCGCAAGGAAATATGCTGACAGCCGGTATAGCGGATTTAGATGGAACTAGTACCAGCACACTTTCCTATCAGTGGAAGCGTGGTGGAGTAAATATTGATGGTGCAACTGCAAGTACATATACGCTGAAGCAAATCGATGTTGGTAATAGCGTATCAGTGACGATTAGTTACATCGATGATTTTTCTACTTCTGAAAGCGTCACCAGTGATGCCACCGCAGTGATTATTAATGTCAATGATGTTGGTGTAGCCAGTATTTTTGGTACGGTCAGTCAGGGTAATGTTTTAACAGCTGGTGTTACCGATGCTGATGGCACAATAAGCAGTGTCTTTAGTTATCAGTGGAAGCGCGGGGGGGTGAATATTGCCGGCGCGACCGCTAATTCATATGCTTTGATACAGGCAGATGTCGGAAATATTATTTCTGTTTTAATTAGTTACACCGATGATCTATTAACTGCTGAGAATGTGCTCAGTCCGGATACTGGATTAGTGACTAATATTAATGATACTGGCATAGCATTTGTTACTGGCAGCGCTGTACAGGGTGGTTCATTGAGTGCGGGTATTACTGATGCAGATGGAACCACTGGTAGTATATTTACCTATCAGTGGGCGCGAAATGGTGTGGCGATCGTAGATGCTACAGCAAGAGTATACATTCTAGTACAAGCAGATGTGAGCAGTACGATTACTGCAACGATCAGTTACACCGATGATCAGGGTACTGCGGAAAATGTCACTAGCACGCCAACAGATGCTATCTCTAATATTAATGATATTGGTCTGGCGACGATAACAGGGACGGTCGGTCAGGGTAATGTCTTAACTGCTGTTGTGACAGATATAGATGGTACGACAGCTAGTGTGTTTGCTTATCAATGGAAACGCGATGGAGTCAATATTGTTGATGCAGTATCTGGTACCTATGCACTGGTGCAAGCAGATGTGGATAACACTATAACAGTAGCTATTAGCTATATCGATGATTTTTCAAACGCGGAAAATATACTCAGCATAGCAACAGCTGCTGTGACTAATGCTAATGATATCGGTGTCGCCAGTATATTAGGTGTCAAGGCACAAGGTCAAATTCTGACCGCAGCAATCAGCGATGTTGACGGTACTGTTGGTAGCTCCTTTGCTTATCAATGGAAGCGAGATTCTATTGATATACCTGGTGAAACGAACAGCATGTATGAATTGCTGCAGGCAGATGTAGGTTCTGTCGTTTCGGTAACCATAAGTTACATAGATGACTTTGGTACATCGGAAAGTGTGACCAGCTTGGATGTCACAGTTATTGCGAATATTAACGATACTGGTGTGGCTAGTATTAGCGGTACAGCAGGAGAAGGTCAGATTTTAACAGCAGTTGTTACTGACCCTGATGGCATAGATAACAGTGTGTTCAATTATCAGTGGAAACGTAGTGGTAGTAATATCGCTGGTGCTACTGCTAATGCATACACTGTGGTTCAAACGGATATAGATAATGTTATTACGGTGTCAGTTCGTTACACTGATGATCTTGGCTTTATCGAAAATGTGACAAGTGATGCAACATTGCCTGTGTTTGCTGACCTGGATGTAGATGGTATTCCTGATGATGTTGATTCTGATATCGATGGTGATGGGATTGATAATAGTTATGAAGAATCTGTAGCAGGTCTAGATCCTCGTGACCCTGCAGATGCAACGGGTGATATTGATGGCGATGGGCTGACCAATCTAGAAGAATTTTTAAGTGGTAGTGACCCGCTTCTAGATGACAATCCTCCGCTCGTTATTGCACCAGCTGATATCACAATCGATGCGACAGGCTGGTTTACTTTTGTCGACAAAGGCACAGCGGTTGCAATCGATGCGCTCGATGGGCAGTTAGCTGTGGTCACCGATATAGAGGATCAATTTAGACCTGGTGTGACGACCGTTATATGGACTGCGGCAGATGCGGTAGGTAATGTTGGTTTTGCAATTCAGGTGGTCAATGTTATCCCTCTGGCAGAAACCGGTAAGTTACAGATGGGTGCCGAAGGAAGTAGTGCTGACTTTGTGATTACCCTTAATGGTGATGCGGTGCAATATCCTGTTACTGTGCCATATGTTGTGAGCGGTACAGCGGCTAATGATGGAAGTTATCATAATCTGATAAGTGCAAACGCATTGATTACTGAACCTGCGCCTGGTGATCTTCCTGAAGTTGTTATTCCTTTCGATATTGTTGGTGATGGTTTTGACGGAATCGTGAAAACGATTATTATTACATTGGGAACTCCCGATAACGCAGTGTTAGGTGAAAATACTAAACAGATAGTTAGCGTTTTCGAGGGTAATGTTGCGCCGACTGTTAGTCTTGAAGTGTTCCAGGGTGGATTAGGTGATACGTTACAGGTGGATAGTCTTAGAGGTCTAGCGATTGTGACTGCAGTTGTTGATGATCCTAATGATACAGATGCGCATAGTTATAACTGGAGTGGTACGGATAATTCAGTAATAAAACTTAATAGTGAGGACGGTAGTTTTGTTTTTGATCCTGCAGCGCTTACACCAGGTGTCTATACTTTCCGCGTATCGGTTAGTGATGCATTTGAAACAGTCGAGAATGAAGTGATGTTGCACGTATTGTCTGAACCGATTGTATTAGATGCTTCTCTGGATAGTGATAATGATGGTATAGATGACATGACTGAAGGTTTCGGCGACATGGATGGCGATGGCGTTGCCGACTACCTTGATGCGATTACGGCAGAACACATCATTCAGATTTTACCGGGTATATCCGATGAGTTCGTGATGCAGACAGAGTCTGGATTGAAACTGATATTAGGTGATATCGCATTTGCAGCCAATCTGGGTGGTTCACTTGTTGAAGAAGATGATATAACAAACTATAGTTTTGACGGTGCAGGTGCTCCAGTCGATACGATTGGCAATGCCGGTGGCTATTTTGATTTCACTGTATCGGGGCTCGCCGTTGAAGGACAATCTGTACAGATAGTAATACCACAGATAGCTGCTATGCCTAGAGTACCTGTTTACAGAAAATTGACTTCATCAGGGTGGCAGGATTTTGTTAATAACAGTAAAAACAGTGTAGCATCAGCAGCAGGTGAAAAAGGATATTGCCCACCACCGGGAGATGCGGCATATCAGTCAGGTCTGAGTCAGGGACACTGGTGCCTACAGTTAACCATTGAAGATGGTGGTCCAAATGATAGTGATGAAATGGCTAATAGCCGTGTGACTGATCCTGGTGGTGTTGGCCGAATCTTATCGGGCGTTAGCGTCAGTAGTAGTGGCGGCGGAGGCGGTGCTTGGCATCCAATCGTTCTCGTATTGAGTATGTTTGCTATAGTTACTTTAAGAAATAGAAAGCATTTAGAGAAAAAAGCTGCATGAAAATAGTTTTAGTAGTACCTCTTATAGGTTTATTGGTTTGTTCTCCACTTCATGCCGGCGGTTTTATCGTTGGTGGTAGTTATGGGATAGCTACCGGCGGTGAGGATGCGGCGTCATTTAATAATGAGCTTAGAGATCAGGGGCTGGATATTCCAGAAGGTGAAGGGGCAACTACGAGCGGCGATATTCGTACAGCCTGGCAGGCATATGTCACCTATCAATTTTTTTCCAGCTGGGGAGTGGAGCTTGCTTATGTTGATCTGGGTGAGGCAACGGTCGATTTCGGTGGCATCGACGAACCTATTGATGCAATCTTTGATGTCATTGGTGATATTCATCCGCGTAGTGCGCAAGGTGTTAAGTTGTCAGCGACCTATCGCGTGGAGCTAAATAAAAATTTACAATTACAAAGTAAACTAGGTGTATTTAGTTGGGAAACTGAATACTTTTTTAGTGGCGTTACTCCGCCTCCGGCAAATAAACTATTGACCCGAGCTATCAATTTGAGCGGAACCGATGTCAGTCTGGGTCTGGGCCTGGTGCACAAGCTAACCAACAATGTTGCAGCCCATCTCGATTGGGATTTTTATTCTATCGATGGCGAGGTCGTTAATTTATTTACGTTTGGTGCTTCTTATAAATTTGAATAGTAGTTCTATTTATCTCTTTATTCTTTCTATAGCGTCAAGCACTTCCTCATAAGC
>QNFP01000217.1 GCA_003645535.1 Gammaproteobacteria bacterium
CCGGTGGTCGTCGAACCCTGGCTACCAACAGTAAATGAGACCGCTTCAACAATTGATGTTCCGTTGTCCATACCTCCCTCATTCATAGCCGCTTCAGCATCCCGCGCCATTTTCTCTCCAGCCGCTATGATTTTTTCGGCGTATCGATAGGTGGTTTCGAAGGGCGTGCCCGTCGGCATTTTGAGGTTTACAGTAATGTGGTCACTGTCTATTTGAGGGAAGAAAATAAAGCGCACAATACCTCCCTGAAAAATACCAACAGTGACAATAATTGTGGCACAACCCAGAGCTACAGAAGCATAGCGATACTTTAAGCACAGGACGATTGCGGGGACGACTCTACGATCAATAAATCGAGCCAGCCCGGCATGAGTGCTGTCCCGCAATGCAGCCAAAAGGCCGCGGCTCCAGCGTCGACTCGAAGTCAGATGTGCCGGTAAAATAAAAAAAGCCTCGACCAGGGAAATAGCCAGAATACCAATCACAATCAGTGGTATCGGCAGCATGATTTGCGCCATCGGGCCGGTCGAAAAAATCAACGGCGCAAATGCGGCTATAGAGGTCAACACACCGATAGTTACCGGCGCCTTAACCAGAAAAACGCCGTCCAGAACAGCATCGGGATTGGTCGGGTCTTTCTCCTGCTCGTTATAAATACTTTCACCGATGACAATGGCATCGTCGACGACAATACCGATCACGATAATAAGCGCGAATAACGTAATCATGTTCATGGTGATGCCAGTAAAAGACACCAGCAGTAAGCCACCCATAAACGAAATAGGAATCCCCAGGCTGGTCCAGAAAGCCAGCTTTAAATCAAGAAATAGCAGCAGGGATAAAAATACCAGAACATAACCGAGAATGCCATTACGCACCATCAGGCTGATACGATCACGCAATATGTCAGTGGAATTGCGCCAAATCTCGACCTCCACGCCCTGTGGCAATTCAACTGTCGACAGATAAGCCTTAATAGCGCGCTCCATCTTCAGAGTGTCCTGGGTATCGCTGCGCGTCACCCGTACAAAGAGTGCTGGCACGCCGTTATATTCGTTGGTGAGATTGGTATCTTCAAAACCGTCGCGAATGGTAGCGATATTGCCAAGTCTTAGTTTCGTCCCATCTTTGCGACTGCGAATGACGATATTTTCAAACTCCGCACCCGTATAACGCTTGCCCTGCACTCGAATAAGAATATCGCCGGCTTTGGTCCGCAAAGTGCCGCCTGGCACATCAATAGAAAACTCGGCCACACGTCGGGAAATATCATCGATAGTCAGACCATAATGGCGCAGCGTTTCTTCACTGACCTCGATAGAAATTTCCAGGTTACGTCCACCAGTAACATTGACCAGCGTAACCTCCGGCAATTGCAGCAGTTCACCCTCTATTTTTTCAGCCCAGTAGTGCAGCGTTCTTTCGCCCACATCGCCAAATACCGCCAGCGACATCATGCTGGAAGTTCGTTTGGTTTTAATGATCGAAGGTTCCTCTGCTTCTTCCGGCGGAAAGTCGACCAGGCCATCTACCGCCGTTTCCACATCGTCTAGCACCTGGTTCTGATCGGCAAAGTCCTCCATCTCCACCGTGACAATACCTGCTCCTTCGCTGGCCCTGGAGCTGACGCGCTTGACTCCCTCGATACCAATGACAGCTTCCTCTACCCGCCGGGTAATACTTTCCTCGACATCATAGGGCGTAGCGCCAGGATAGGGAGTCGCAATGGTGATGGTGCGGGGGTCGAGCGAAGGGAACGTTTCAGTGACCATACCTCGAACGCTGAGAAAGCCGCTCACCAGCAAAAATATCATCATGATATTCGCAGCTACACTATTGGATGCAAACCAGGCCACCAGGCTGCCACGCCGGTTATCCGGGGCCGTGTCTCTATTCGTCACGTCTGGTTTCTTCTTTTCCGACGTTTAACACTACCACCTCAGAGCCCTCTATCGCGCCACTGATCATCGTGTCCACTACACGAATGCTGCGCATTGTTCCCGGTAGCCTGGCAATCACGCTCTCGGACATAGTAGCGATGATTTCCGGTACGGTACTGTGCAGGATGGAATCCTCATCCACCAGCCAGACCAGTTGCCCGTGTTGCAATGCGGCCACCGGCAACTCCCAGGTATTAGCTATGGGTGCACTGCTTAGTACAACCTCAGTTAACATGCCTGGTAACAGGCTGCCGTCACCTATCGGTTTCACAATAACTTGTTGAAACCGCGTTGCATCGTCAAGGATCGCAGCGATACGCAGAATTTGTCCGGCAACTGATTTGCGTCCTGAGCCACTACCGGGATCATCAAAATTAATGACCACATCCACCTCATCGCGATTGCTGATCCACGGCAACTCTGCCTGTGGAAGTGAGAGGACAATTTCAAGAGAATCCTGATTATAAATTTCGCCATATTCTCGCCCGGCAAGCACATACTCACCAAGTTCCAGCGTACTGGAAATCACTCGACCATCAAACGGTAAACGATATTGTGTACGTGACAAATTTAATTGCGCCTGAGCCAGGCGTGCTTGCGCGGAGGCCAGTTCGGCCTGTGTCTGTGCGATCTGCGGTTCATGACTCACCAATGGCGAAGCTGTCACTCCTTCATTTAAAGCCTGCCACTCAGCTACCGCAGCGCCAGCTTCAGCCTGCTCCAGTGCTACTTCCGTGCGGGCTTTGGCCACGGCTGCACTTTCTCGCGCCATATCATTTTCATAATCAGCAGCCTCAATACGAAACAACACCTCGTCTCGAAGTAGATAGCCTCCGCTGTAAAGATCTTCGCCAACCCATTCCACTCGACCAGATACCTGCGGGGTAATGGATACCGTACTTCTCGGCATAACCCGCCCGGTGGTGCGTATTTCTACCCGATGAGCACCGACAGCAAGTTCGACAATCGTTACCGGCAAGCGCGCCGCTTGCACAGATGTCTGCAATACGGCGCGACTGTTGACGAATACTCTTGATAGTCCAATTGCACCAGCGATAATCAGAATAACCAGCAGTACCTGCCAGTTGTCACGGTTAAATATCTTGTTTATATTTTTCAATTACTTCAGCCCTGAGTACCCGGGATGCCCAGCCAATCACCTCCGAGTGCCAGGTGTAGATTAACTCGCGCCTGCCAACTCGCTCGCTGTGTAATCAGCAAATTACGTTCCGCGTTGCGTCTGCGCCGCTGGGTTTCCAGCACTTCCAGTAAGGAGGTAATACCGCGCTGATAGCGTTGTTGGGCGAGTGTCTCGGCGTGCCGAGCTGCGGTGGTGCTAGCCCGCCGCTGGTCAACCTGCTGGCGCAAGTAGCGCTCCTGCACCAGGGCAGTCTCCACTTCGGCCATAGCGGTGAGAACTGTACCGGCATACTGCAACGTCAATTCCCTCGCCTCGGATTCCCGCAAACGAATTTGTGCGCGCAGTCTCCCTCCTTCGAAAAGCCGTGCAGTAATTTGCCCAGCTAAAAAGCCCACAGCGTTATTGTTTTTTAGCAAACCTCCCAACTCATCACTGCGAAAACCACGATTCGCAGAAATAGTCAGGTCGGGATATAAGTCAGCGATTGCGATACCAATCCCTGCGTTGGCAGCCATCAAACGTAATTCACTACCGACAATATCAGGCCGTCGATCGAGCAGGGCAGCGGGCGTGTCAATCTCTGGTATTCGCGCCGGCGGCAGCTCTGGAAATGGCGACTCTAGTGGTTTTAAAGTACCTGGCCGCTGGTTCAGCAATACGTCGATGATCAACATCGTCTCAAGCTGCCGTTGTTGCAGAAAAATCAGTTCGGCGCGTGCAGAAGTTATATTTTCGCGAGCAGTATAAACACCAACTGCAGAGGTACTTTTTACCCCCAGGCGATAGCGGCGCGATACAGTATCCAGAGTCTGCGTACGATTGCCAACAATATCCTCCTGAATTTGAATTTCCCGATTGAGTACAGATAAACCGGCACGCTGACTGACAAGCTCGGCAATCAACACATGCAAAAGTGCCTGATAGTCTGTCGCGCTCGCCAACGCACTGTATTCAGCGGCCTCCACTGCGCTGCGGGTGCGCCCGAACAAATCCATTTGCCAGGAAATCCCGGCGCCGACATTTACATCAGTCGCGTAAGAACGTGCACTCGAGTCCACCAGGCTGGGAGAAAAACCACGTACTCCTTCGCCAGAAATCCCTATCGCCGGCCACAATGCGCCGCGCTGTATGGCCACTCGCTCCTGCGCCTGTATGGTTCGTTCTGCTATTGCTTTGAGATCCAGGTTTTCAGCCGCCAACTGTGCCACCCAGTCATTCAGCACTGGGTCGTTATAATTTTCCCACCAGCGCGCACCGGCATGTTGCTGCTCTTCTAGCGTAGACGTTGATGTAAAGGCAGCAGATGTTAGCCCATAGCTCTCGGGCCGGTTGTATTCCGGCCCCAGCATGCACCCAGCAAGTAGCGTCAGGACGGATGCCTTCAACCACGAAGATTTAATAAATTCGGTAAAGCAAATCATGTCGCACAATACTACTTTATCACTGGGCTAAAAGTAGCTATTTTATTGACCCACCAGCGTACGTCGCCACGGTGTTCAGCCACCGTCAGGCGAGAACACCTACTTGATCAATAATATGAACCATAATTTAAACGATACCCACGAATGTGTTGGGCAGACTATTGAAAAACTAGCTGCATGAACTTTAGTGTAACCCGGATGCCTGTGCCGCAAAGAGCACGAGCATGGTCATATCTTCCTCGATTTCGAAGAAGGCATGATCTTCAGATGCGCGAACAAAGAGTACCGCTCCAGGCTTGACCGCTCTATCTTCCTGCCCGACACGCAATCGACCGCTGCCTTCTAGCACCACGTAAAGTTCATCTTCATCGTGATACCCCTGCATATCCTTGGAGCCGGCCTTTAGATAATAAATACCACAGCTCATGGTGGGTACACTGAGAAACTCCTCGTAATCTACATCGCCTTTATGGGCTTTTTCTATTAACTGATCAAGATCGAATACCTGCCACACTGGTGCTGACATATTTACTAATCCTGTATAAGGGAAATCTGCTTTTAGGTGGCTAATCATCTCCCAAAGCAGCATTACCGGCAAGCGCCTTAAGACCGACTGCCTAAAGACCGACGATAAAACCGGGCAGGAATAACAAACTATCACACTCTAAACACCTTCTACGCGAAGATGAGGGCCGTACACCAAAATTCCTATATTCGTGGAGACTAAACAAGCTTATCTGGGCAACTGAATCAAATTATCAGTAGCTATCAGCAATAAAATGTCCTTCCACGATCATGTTGGCATAGCGCGGGATCTATTTTTTCACTTAGTTTTTGATTAGAAACAATTGCAAACTGGTCAAATTACTGTCATCTTTTATGGTTGGCTTATTCTTATTTTTACTCATTGACTGGAGATTGATCATGAAACCTTGTATATCCGCGGACTCCCACATCGTCGAACCACCTAACTGTTATGTAGATTTTATCGACCCCAAATATCGCGACATCGCGCCCCATATTGAAAAGAACAAATA
>QNFP01000218.1 GCA_003645535.1 Gammaproteobacteria bacterium
AATCCTTCGGGCTGGTCAGCGGTGGTTGCCTCGAATCCGACGTGGTGCACCGGGCGCAACGTGTTCGGCAGTCGGGCGAGGCAGAGTATGTTGTTTATGACACCGAGGACGAAGATAGTTTCGCCGCCAACCTCGGATTGGGATGCAACGGCAAAATCGGGGTGCTGATACAGGCTGTTACACCATCGCACCAGACGGCATTGCAAATGCTGCTTCAGCGCATGCAAAACAAACAGGAAAGCTACCTGTTGCAGTGCTATCAATCGATGCCGAAAAACCGGTTGGGCGATTGGGTGTTACTGGATCAGTCGGGCCAAATTTTAGCCTGCACCAATTCTGCACTCGGGTTCTCCGAGCTTGATATTGCAGCATCAGCAAAACATTTGCCTGAAAATCAATCGGTGCAGCTACTTGGCGACAATTACTGGTCAATGGCCAGAATATCACCACCGGTGAATCTATGGGTACTGGGGGGCGGCCTCGATGCGCAACCCATGGTAGAGATGGCGGCTACCCTCGGTTGGCTGGTTACGGTGGTCGATCACCGGGCAGGTTATGCACGTGAGGCTTACTTTGCCAAGGCTCACAGTGTACTACACCTGCATCCCGATCAACTGACCGAATCCGATGACTTGCACAGTGCTGACGCCTTTATCTGTATGACCCACAATAAGAACATAGACGCGGCGTGGATGCGGCAGCTTAAAAACATCAAGCGACCCGCATACATCTCCATACTGAGACCGGAAACCCGTAAACAAGAGGTCATGACCATGGCAGGGGCCGGGCAGAACTTCAGCGCGCAGGTAAGAGGCCCTGCTGGCCTGGCCATTGGCGGCGATCTACCGGAATCCATTGCGCTTTCCATTCTGTCGGAGTGTCACGCCGCGATATTGAATCCTGGGGCAGTGGGCTTGAAAATACCCCAGTTGAGACAGGAGGCTTGAGGTGTTATGGCTAGGTTTTGCTCAGCAGAAGGAATACATAGAACTGATTGTTGAAAATTCAAGATTACCGCAACAAGGTCCCAGAGTGGCGGCAATCATCCTTGCGGCCGGCTGCTCTAGTCGCATGGGAAAGCAAAATAAATTGCTGCTACCCGTTCGAGGAGTGCCGATAATTTCCCATGTTGTCAGGGCGGTGCTGGCCTCCCGCGTGGAACAAGTGATCGTTGTACTAGGGCATGATGCAAAAGAGATTCGCCAGCTACTGCCGATGACTCGCGTAACTTGCGTTTACAACCCGAAATACAATACAGGTATTGCGAGCTCCCTACGTTACGGCTTACGGGCTGTTGCCGAAGAGATGGGTTCGGCAATGATTGTCCTGGGTGATATGCCTTTCATCTCCAGTGCACAGTTGGATCAGTTAATAGCAGAATTCAAACCCGACCTGGAGAAGGATATCGTGGCTCCCGTCAGGGAAGGGCGACGGGGTAATCCCGTGCTATGGGGGCGGCGCTATTTCAACAAAATGCAGGAGCTGCATGGCGATACCGGAGCTCGCAATTTGCTACTTCAGTATGCGGCCAATGTATCAAGTGTCGAGGTGAATGATGCAGCAATATTTTTGGATATTGATACTCCCGTGGCCCTGACAAATGTTGTTGATAGTTCCAGTGACACTATTTCAGCCATTGATTTTCATGGCTAATATTGACTAAGTGATTTTTAAACCAATCGAGCGCTTTACCCATATGATTCTTTCGGTACGCATAGTAAGTTTGATGCTTGCCGACAATGCTCGAGTTTTCGATTTCCTTTATTTTTAACACATTATTTTCCAATGCATCTTTTACCAAATGCTTTGCCACCGATCCGATGCATAGTCCGGATATTTGCGTAGCGTTTTTCATCTGGTGCGTAGGTAAGATTAATAATTTCTGGTCTTTAAAAACATCAAAGCTCATGGTTGCGAAAGACCGATTGGAATCAGCAACTACCGAGACTCTATAGTTATTTATTTGCTCATCGGTAATGGGTTGTATTTGTTCAGCTAACTCATGTTCCTTGTTAACTACAAATACAAACTCAATTTCACAAAACGACTTGACCTCGTAATCGGCCGGTGGAATATAGTGAGGGGCGCCAATGATAAGATCGACTCGGTCGGACAATAACGCATCCCAGGAACCCGATAGCATTTCTTTACTTAGGCGGATGTTGGTTGAATCGACTTCCTCATAAAACAAGTCAAAAAGGGCAAGTATTTTATCTTCAGGAACGATATCGTTGACCGCAATTCTTAATTCATTTTCCCAGCCAGAGGCTATTTGAGAAGTACTTCTCTCCAGCGATTCAGCATGCGCCAAAAGTTTTTTGCAATGATTTGAAAATTCTTCTCCTGCAGTTGTGAGCACCATTTGACGGCCCGATTTAGCAAATAGCTTCAGGTTTAAATCCTCTTCAAGCTTGTTAATGGTATAGGTAATGGCCGAGGGAACTTTATGCAGTTCCCTGGCTGCGGCAGCATAACTTCCGTTACGGTTAATTGATTCGAAGACAGTGAGGGCTTCCAGTGTAATTTTCATAGTTCAGATAATTTGAATAAATCATTCAAATAGTTTCAATTTTATATCTAATCATTATTTATATACTTATTTTTGTTCTAAATCAATACATCAATTAATTTGGACTTTGAGCAATGAAATTATTAACCATCATCACTTTAGGCCTTTCATTCTTATCCGGTAGTAGCCATGCGGATGAGCCACAAATCGACGTCTTATACAGCGTCATGAAGCTAACCCCGGAAGCGGCTCAATTGATCGCGAAAAGAGCCATGGCGGATTGTCGCAGCAAAGGCGCCCAGATTTCGGTTGCCGTGCTCGATGGAGGCGGTCATATACAGGTTTTACTGCGGGATAGACTGGCTGGGTTTTCAACACCTGAGGGAGCCATTCTAAAAGCCAAAACGGCGATCAATTTCAGAAGTTCAACTTCGCTATTTACTGAAGCAGTAAAAAATGACCCAGATGCGGCGGGTATCGAACACCTTCCCGGAGTTCTATTGCTTGGCGGGGGATTGCCCATCGAAACTTCAGGTTCTTTAGTCGGCGCGGTTGGTGTGGCGGGTGCACCCAATGGGGAGATGGATGAGCAATGCGCGCAGGCGGGTATCGATGCTGTCCAGGACGAACTGGAATTTGCTGATTAATCCGCAACTATAGAAAGTGTATTTGCGGGAGGCCAGGAAAAGTTTAAAGGAAAAATCACAGCATTGGTAAATATCCTTAATCACCAAATTCAGCTACACAATCAACATTTGCGGCGATTACTTCTTCTACAATAGTGCGCATCCTCCTTTTGGCCCCATTAAAGTAATGGGGCATTTTTTTAAATAGCCACTACTCTGTGCTGTCACGTTTATCTAGATTTTTCTTCTCAAGCCAGGCATCAATGCTCCATCCACGGACACCTGCAGACACATAGCTTAACAGGGCACCCATAATGGCAAGGTTTCTCAAAAAGCTGAACCTGTTTGCCTCTACCGACCAATCCGCATGAAAGAAGATTGCTGCGAGAATACTAAAGCCGGCAATTGCAATAGCCGCCAGACGAGTCTGGTATCCCAGGGCGAGCAAAATGCCACCACCAATCTCTGTCAAAATAACCAGCGGTAACAAAACTCCGGAAAGACCGACGGATTCCATAAAGGCCACGGTATGATCATAACCGCCAATTTTGGCGAAACCGGCTCCGACGAATACATAAGCGACCAACAAGCGGCCAAGTAGGTCCAGAGGGTTGGCAAAACGATTAATAATTTTGTTTATCATTATAGACCTTAATAAATGATGTAAATTTTTGGTTAACGATCCAGACTGAGTAAACGGACGGGATTTTTACGTATCATTAAATCGATTTCCTTATCGGTTACTTCATATTTCTTAAGTCCGTTTACAAAAGCCTTCAAACCATCCGGCGGCGTTGGATTGAAAAATTGCCCCAGGTCAGAAGAGATAATAATTTGCTTGGCACCGACTGCCTTGATGCGATTCGCATAGTCCTCGATGCTGAACTTTTTCTGCATTCTGTAAAAATGCTCCTGCAGGTGCGACCCCTCACCAAGAAAGATTCCGATAACCGATAACTCGATAAATCCGCCCAGTGCGGCCACTTCCTTCATCTGCTCAATATTCATATTGATGGGGTCTTTCAGTGCATGGGTGATGACCACGTTCAGCTTTCGCTCCCGCGCGGCGTGCACCAACATAACGCCTTCCTGCGCAGAAACATGACCGGTTCCCAGTATCATGTCGTACTTGGCCATGGCATCCAGAACCGCCAGTGTTTCAGGCAACAAATTGCTACCGTCAGAAACCGCAACAGGTGTCTTGTCACGTTTGAAAAACTTGAGGTGATTTTCGGCATCGACGTGGGGCATCCAGACAAATTTGGTTTTGGGTCCCGCGAGCCCCCCCAGGGCATGAATGGCTGCCGGGTTCATCCCACCCACCGGGTGCGTCAGAACGATACCGCCAAAAACATCAATGCCAGGAACTGCCTTGCTTGCAAGGTATGCCCGCGTGACGGTTTCGAAATATGCGGGTTTGATGACAATCGCACGCATGCCTTTCATTTTGGCCTTTCGGGCAAGCTCGAATTCATCCAGGGAGGACCCTCCCCAGCGCAACATATCCGCTTCGGAATGGATATGAATGTCGATAGCACCGGCCAGGACCGGATCCGGTATCGTATCTGCCCATGCGGAACTGGAGGTAAGTGCAAACAGAACTGAAGCAAAAATCAACAATACGCGCATATTGCACACCTCGCTTTACGATAGAAATAGATGCTGTGGACATCAGCTGGTGTTAAATAATACGGATAACTTTATAGATTGTTTATTGGTAAATTTTGAACCCAAAGTTCAACAGTTGTGAACAATTAAGGGTATTTACTGAATACCCAGTAAGTGCTCCCCGTATGCAAAAGTTTAAAATTCGTAGTATCGAAAATAAATTTCCCATTTTAAAAATTTCGATGCTTTTCAACAGAATCGGTCGGTTCGAGCCGCTCACGAAAAGATTCTGAGCGTCGCTTTTCGCAGTAGGAGAGGGTTGAGCACTTCGCATCTTGGCATCCTGTACGGTTTGCGATGTTCTGGGCGACAAGTATTGGGTGCTTGGAAAGCCTGAGAAAGTTTTTTAATAAATAGCAGCTAAAATTTTTTCATTCCCCTCTCAACTACATGGTTGGCCACTTTGGCATTGTAGAAAATTTGTAGGAATCAGTTATGCATTGTTATGCTCAGTGGTGCAAAGTCTGCAACGGGCGCCCCGCTAAGCTATTGATTAATATGTCAATTTAATTATCTTGTCATTCTCATAATGATGGGGTCCCCTGTTCAAATCAGGGCGTAGCCACCATTTTTCGCCTGCTGCGAGCGCCGATTGCCGCGTTGGATATTTTCGCGAAGCGCTCGCGTACCAGCCTGTACTGCTCCCGCTATTGCGAAAAGATCCGCCTTGCACTC
>QNFP01000219.1 GCA_003645535.1 Gammaproteobacteria bacterium
GTGTCTTCAAGCAACTCGCCAATTTTTTCCAAACTCTGAGACAGGTTATCTTCCGTAACCAACGTAGCTGAATAACAATCCTTTGTATACTTTTCATAAAGATCGGTACAGTTAGATGCCTCCATGACTCTGTGCAACCGATCTGTCTCAGGCACACGTCTAATCCAACGAGCGTCCACAATCTCAGGAGCTATACGAGCTACCTGATACATTGTTTTCCACACGTCGAACTCGTCAGAACACTTCGTATAAGCTTTGTTGTTTGTTACCTCGGCAATGGCCCTGATTTTGGTCTTGTCTTTGTTAGCTACCAAAGCATCCAATTGTTCCATACCATCAATACCAAACTCTTCAACCAGGGACACCCAAGCTGCAGGTCCAAACCCTTTCACACCTCCGTAGCCGTCTGATTTGTCCCCCACTAAAGATTTGTACAGGATGACCAAGTTAGGCGGCACCACCAAGTCTACCTTCTCTTTATTGACGACCATTTTGTCTACTAAATCAGTGACGCTGACACCATCGATAAATACAAACGTGCGCTCCTCGACAAGCTGTATCAAGTCTTTGTCCACAGTGTGTACTGTCTTGGAACCTTCCAAGTTTTTACACAGGTAGCCAACAACGTCATCAGCCTCTTCGCCTTTGGAACCCACCAGTGTTACACCTTGGCTTAGTAAGAATTGCTTAACGAAGTTGATCGCTAACTTAATTTGTTCCTGCTCAACCTCATCCTTCTTGATCTTAGCTCGGTTGGCTTTGTATTCAGGGAAAATTTTCTCTCTGTACTTGCTGCCATCATCCAAGCAGGCCATCATGTTTAATGGGCTGCCACAGATGTTTAAGATGGGGTCGTAGAACTTGGACAGGAACACAGACAGCGCATAACCAGCCGTGTTCACTAAAGGTTTCAACTCCCCTCCCTCTATAGCGTCAGGGTCTTCTCCTGAGTGATAGGCATTCATTATCAAACCTTTGAGGTCCAATATACTTGTAATTTTTATCATTTTATTCTCCGGTATGTTATAGGTTGGCTTTTCTGTTTGCGTAAGCCGTAAGAGGGCCGCTTTAATTTTTAAATCTGTTTGTTTATTTGCTAAAGATAAGCACAGTGCTTTTTTGGCGCTTGTGTAAGCTTCCACAGCTAATTCTATTGAAGCAAAGCTACCTAAGTACCTTGTTTTATTCTCTGCCGATATGTTTGCACTTATTAAGCCTTTGTTTATGCTAACACCTAGAGGCAGCTTGTTTTTACACGAAGAAGGGGATACTATAAAATTATTTACTTCTTTTGGTAAAAATAAGCAACTAGAAGGGCTGTATTCTTTATTGTTTGGGATTAGTAAGTCTTTGTCTAACTCTCTGTCTGTGAAATCTTGCTTTTTCATCCAAGACCTAAACTTGCTGAAAGTCAGCCAGTCCTCACAAACGAAGCACCCACTATATGAAGACGCCTTATTAGTTCCGTAGCACCTTGAAAGCATGTTGAACCAGGTTGCAAAGTAAGGGCATCTACACGTCTTGCCTTTTTCTATGTATTTTACGCTGTACCAAGAGTCGTTTATCCCTACGTTGTGTACAAGCTTTTTGGATACAAGCCTATTGGGCTTGTGTTTGAAATCTGTATGCTGCATGTTGTACCTCAGTTTAAAGTACTAGTTACTAGGTAGTAGGTAGTAGGTAGTAAGGGAGGGCGGTAACTATTCGCCGGTTCAGTCGCTAAACCTACCCTTACAATGTCGTGCTTAACTCTAGCTTCTAACTCTGTTGAACTGGAAAGGAGTAAAAGCCTTCATACCGCTACCTATTTCTTCACCGACAGATACTCTTGTAACTACTTGCTTGGGGTTAAAACCTGCGATGGTTGTGGAGACTAAATATCCATCGAAACGACCGATGCTTGTTTTGGGGATTTGGATTTGAATGATTTCCTCATCCAAAGAGCCTCCGACCATTTTACCCATTACGATAAAATAATCTTTCACCTCAACTTCAAGGCCTTCTGCTTTCCACTTGTCAGTCACTTCTGTAACAAGTTCACCAGTCATATTGATGTGTAACTTGTCATCCGAGTAAGCCAACTCAGGGTCTGTTTCTCTGTCTTTGATACCACGGAACAAGAACGTTTTGCGCTTGTCCATGATTACAAATTCGATAGACTCTCCGTCGTCAATAACGTCGCCGCCTGACTTACGGATTTTACCTTTGTTGATTACCAAAGTAGGGAAGGACGTGAAGTCGATCTGAAGATCCTCAAAACCCATAGCTGCTAAGGCTTTCATAGGGTCAAGAGTTTCTGCCGCTGACGTGCCAGCCTCCGGTGTAGCTAATGCTGCACCGTTTGTACTTGCCAACGCTTGCTCACGAGCTTCTGCTTGTTCTGCTTCTTCTACGTTGTCGATTACGTCTTGTGATGTTTCTGGAAGTGCCATTGTGATACCTATTGTATATGTATATGTTTTTGGGTTAGTTTAAAGTCTATGTAAGACTACAAGTTAACTGCTGTCAGTGTTATTTTAATGATAGGAAACTTGCTAAATTTAGCAGGGTTAATAAGATTAATGACAGCAGTTTGTTTGTTATTTACCGCCTAGAATACTTTTGCTTAACTTACAGTAAGCAACTTTTTTCTCAGCAATTTGAATCTTTTCGCCAGTCTGTGGGTTTCTCCCAGCTCTGGCAGCTCTAACTTTGGTTCCAAAGCTTCCGAAGTTCTTCAACTCTACCTTGCCACCGTTAGAGATTTCACCTTGGATCGCGTTTAAAATACAATCCAAAGATTCTTCCATATCTAAAGCGGATATGGAAGGTGTCTCATTGAGTTTCATTGCTGCTTCAACCAGCGCTTTCTTGTTCATATTTACCTTCTTCTTTGTAAAAAATTGCGTCGAAGCCTTCCGCTTCTACACGTTTAAGTTGCTCAGCAACCATAAGAGTCAACACATTACCTATCGACCTGTTGGAGGATTCAGCTAACTCTGATATTGCCCTGTGTATGTGTGGCGGAGCTCTGAAGCCCATAGCTATGTTAGCCATTAAACGCCTCCCGTGAAAATTTAAAAATACGTTATGATGTATAGTACAGCATGCGTCACCCTCGGTCAAGCTTCTTTTGTATCTGTGCAAGAATCTCCTCTTGCTTAGCAGATACACGCCACTCCTTGCCACGACCTGCTAAGTCGTTGATGAAATCCCACTCCCATACAGTTAGTAGGTACTCGCTGTCCAAAGCTTCTAGTATCGTGGGGTGGTTTCCTATGGTACTCATATTTACCTCGCTAACATAAGCGCATCAAGGACAGACTCCTTGTCCTTCATCACCTCTTTAATCCCAACAGTTCGCTTCAATGCACTGTCGGTTTGTCGAACACTTATTGTGTTGGTGTATCTAAACAACCAAACATTGACCGCCTCAGTCTGCCCCGACCTATGCACTCTGCCTATAGCTTGAGTTAAGTTTGACGGCACACCGTCGCTCTCATAAAAGACAACATTATGGCAATGCTCCTGGAGATTAAGCCCTGCGCCACCTGATCTGTAATTAGCAATTCCGATTCTACAGGTGTCATCGTTGTTGAATTTCTCCTTGTTCTCCGGGACATTGCTGCCTCCATACATTAGTGCTGGGTTTAGTTTTTCAAAAATTCTTCCCAATTTTTTAACTGTTGCTCGGTACTGGCAGAACACCAGTATTTTTTTACCTCCTAAAGAATCCATGATTACTTTCAACATTTCCAAAGGCTCATCCGCCATTTTTGAAGTGGTATAGTCCTCCACGTTTGTCACTATCTGAAGAGCCATCTGCCTTAGCTTCTGGGGGTTCTCACCTATAAGTAACTGGTCGCCATATTCTAGTATTCTCTCCTTCAAAAGTTTCTGGTATAGTTTCATATGTGGGCTACTCAGTGGGACCATCTGTTCTACCACCATAGGCTTCTTAAGGTTAAGAACATCATTAGCCCTGCGCCTTACCGTGTTTAGGTTCAAATTTCTCTGAATAGTGGTCTCGTCTCTGTACCCTACAATTTTTGGAAAGTCTCCGACGTCTTTATAGATAGTGTGCTTGTCATCGAAAGCTCTCAAGGATGGGTAAACCTTCGGGGTCTTTATCCTTATATGGGCAAAAGAGTCTCTTAACTCCGCAGTTATAGGCGTAGCGGTCATTTCAAGAAACGACGCACCTGCCTCAAGCACAGTGAGATACACACTTTTGAAGTTTTTCGTGGTAACACTCTTGATTGCATGCGCTTCATCGCAAACTATTGAGGACACGTTCATCGATATAAACCACTTAAAAAGTTTGGTGTACATCTGGTAAGACATCAGGGAAACGCCGGGAAGCTCGTTAGCTTCAGTGAAGCTATCTACCAAAGCATTCCGCTGCTTCAGAGGTAAGGTAAAGTTGGTTAGTTCCGGCTCCATACCTGGAATAATTTTAACGAACTCAGACATGTATTGTGGTATCAGAGGTGGAGGCATCACTACTACAACTTTACCTCCACTAAGGACCTTATGAGCAATGTACAGGTAAGACTTCAGTGACTTACCTGTACCTACTTCACTAAAATCTGAGCACTTGTCCCACGTCAACAGCTTGGATAAGTCCTCCAACTGGTAATCCCTAGGTTCCTGAGTACACACCAACCCTCTTGTGTCTAAAGGGTAGTGAACCTTACTGAAAATTTCATCTAGTGTTTGCATATTCGCCCTCCTACTTTATCTAGCTGAGCATTGTCCCAGGACAACATCTTTGTAAGAACTTTCTTCACGTTGCCATTTACAGAGTAGCTGCACCTCCTTACGTGCGTTTTCCAATCTCCATCAAACTCGTGGATAAGGCAAGCGTCTAGCACTATGGTTGTTAACTTATTGTTAGGTAATATGTTCAATGTTTTCTACTCCCCGAGTCCATCATGTCTTGCGTTTGGTTGAAGCAAAGTCTAGCATCTCCATATAATTTAGCTGCCTCTATAAGGCTTGACGCTGCCATAGGCGGGTATATCCTTGTGAAGGTTAAGCACTCGTCACAGGTACAGGAATTGACGACGACATACCCACCTGCCTCGTCAATTCCTATTGAAGGGGCTCCTCCAAAAGAATCCTTCAACAGCGCCAGCATAAACAACAACTCCCCCTGTGCTTTGGTGGTTAACTCCATAACCATTTGCCCAAGGCAAGCGCCCAAGGTTGTTTCTCCTTCAACCCTGCTTTAAACAAACTGGCTACCATAAACCTGGCCGCCTCAATAAAGGCTGGTATACAGACAGCCCACCAACTCCAATCTATAACCTCCCCTAATTTAAGGCCTACAAATAATACAAATAATAATTTCAACATTTTATTCTCCTAGCTATCCCTAAACATAGCCACAGGGATGTTGGCTTTCTCTAACTCTGCAACGTCCAGCTCCAGTACCGTCCTGCCGTTGGTATGCGTCATGTACTTGCACAAACTCTTGTCGTCTATGAAATAGTTA
>QNFP01000220.1 GCA_003645535.1 Gammaproteobacteria bacterium
CTACTCATCATGGGCCTGGTCAGTATAGGTTTAAAAGACTTGATGCTGGGCCTGGGGCCGGTATTTATTGACAGTAGTAGCACCGGGGCGTCGGCGGTTGGCTTAATGTATCAACTGAGCACGCTGATGGTCCCACCCCTCGCACCAATTATGATTTGGGCGTGGCAGGCGAGGGAGAGTTCATTGATTCAACAGCTGCTGGTAAAAACCCAGCCGTAACCCGGCGCGGTGATTACTGGAGGTTGCTTAGGGCGCAGTGGTATCGCGGTTACCCTTAATGAGCCCGCGAATGAAATCCAGCGGTGATTCGTGTATAAAATCCTTGAACTCACCCGCATCCAGAAACATACCGTGGTCATCGCAGAATTCATACCAGATATGTTGCTGCTTGGGGTCTGCTGTCTTTTCCATTTTCTTACCGCAGCGAGGGCAATTAATGTCCACACGGCTATCCCACTTGACGCCCTCTGAGGCATCGCCGTGATCCAGCGCTTCACTGCCGTGCAATTGTTTTAGATGGTGCGCCTCGTCCTCATCAAACCACAGCCCCTTACAGTTGGTGCAGCGATCGATAGTGATCTCCTCGTGGGAAACCTCTTCCATACCATGATGGCACTTGGGGCATTGCAGAGCGTGAACTTCCGAGTTGTACTCCATCTCATTTCCTCTTATTTTTATCAGGACTGCTCAGTTCAGTATAGGCCGACTATGGCTACTTTCCAACTAATTGATGAAGCGACTGTCCGGGCAGCTAAGCCCGGTGTGTGACAATGCTCTTCTGGTAGAGATACTCAGGAATTTTATCAGCAATTTTTGCATGTAAAGCGGGCAGCTTGGACCAGTGGACGCCCTGCCTGTGATGATGCGCTGTGTGGTATCCGAGATTCCCTGTTAAAAAATTATAAAATGAGTTCAGGTTGTTGTAGGAGGCTTCAAATTCATTTTGCGTATCAAGGCCAGAGTGATGGTCGTAGGTTACATACGCTGTAAAAAAGATGCTGGTAATCATTGGCATTACGAACAGAAACAACCCTGGCACTGGCTTATACACGACAAGCAAGGCCACGATTAAAAATGTGAACACCGTGTATAGAAGAAAGGGCTTGAAATGTTTAGGGTATTTTTTTCCGACAACAAAACCCCGTGGGTAGGCCGTTATTCCAACATTTACCGTGTACTCAACCACCCCCATTTGCGACCCGTCTTTACGCTGCCAGCGACTTTCGTCCTTGGTTTGATCGAGGAAATTTACGTGATGGCCCAGATTGTGGTGTAGCCGCCAAAGGTGCGTTGTAACACCAGTATGCAATGCATAGAAAAACTCGAGCACACGATTGAGCGCCTTATTACGCAGCGTGGAAACATGTTGATGATGATGGTTCCAGGCACAAATAATTCCCTTTGGAACAATCATCACAACATAGTACACCGACAGTACGGCAATACTTTCAACAGTGAAATACAGGGCAAAATCAATGACGGTTAGCAGCAAAATAATAGCGACCGGCCAGCGGTCTTCTTTGTGCCTGAAGATATCAATTTGTTTTGAAGCTTGGGGATTGGCCTGCATACTATTTCCTATTGAAGATCCGACTGCCTGAGCATTTGGGTGGAGGCAAAAACTACCGCATACCCAACGCTACCCAGAAAAAACACCACGGCCACCCAATCGCCCGTCTCGAGGAACATATAAGCGGAAAATGCGGCCATTACTGCAGCGACGATTAATCCGAATATTCGAGCAAATTTTGACATTGAGGGTCGTTGCCAGAAGTTTTATAAAATCACTGGCGCCATAGTAACACCAAGGGAAGGCTAGCCCAAACATCTAACACCTCTGTGTCACCCTGGTTTCGATAAATAAACCCCGATGTCGTCTGCGGCCATGCGATTGGCGTGTTGGGCAATGCCACAGCGCCCCAAATTGCGCTCTAATGGCCGTCCAGATAACGGGAGACACATTATGAGCGAATTTAGGCAAACAGTAGGTCACATAGTCATCATGCAGCTGCTGATAGCGGCCATGGTTGTTGATAAATGGACGAGTAAGGAACCCCAGAAGTGAGCATTTTGAGGCGCTTGTTCCCACCCGTAAAAGCCAGCAATGACGCACCTTTGATGGCTTTTGAGAGCGCTCATCGCATCGTGCGAGACTACGGGGATTTTCTGCAAACCTCCGCACCACTACCCGGCTGTGTGGCTGATGAGAAGCAGCTCCCCCATGCCAAGATACACATAAAGGATGCCATTGGCGTGTACGTCAATACGATCGGGGAAAGAGGCGTTACCGAGGAGTTAAAGCACGGCTATTTAATGCTGTCTGCCTGGCAGGACGGTGTTGGGGACCAGCCCCTGGGGGTCAATTTCAGCGAATTTGATCTCGATGAGGACCCCCTGTTGGTAGCACAGAAGATACAGGACCAAAGTGCCACCATGGGCAAATGGAAGCCGATTATTGAAGCTGACCAGGCCGAGCTCATATCTGAGTTTGAGTTGCTCACAGCATAAGAGGAAAAAGCCAGCTCAGTGCGCGCTGGCCTGTACTGAATACTGCTCGGGATAGTTTAGGCGGTTGGCAGCAACGGAGACAGCCGCACAGATAGTTCTTTCTGCTTCACCCATCTGATCAACCCAGTCTGAGGGCATATCATTGGTGCACATTCTCAGCAACTCCCGACGTTTGTCCAGGGCGGCTTTAAAGCGGTCTACACTGTGGGGCTTAATCTCAAGTCTCATCACAATATCTCCTTTTCGACAAAGATACTGTAGGGGGGTGCCTGGAAACATGGCCGGGAGCGACAACAGCATGGCTGTGTGCGCCATTTGGATGGCGGGATGAGCCAAGTCAGGTTAAAGACGTAGATTATAGAATTTAGTCAGAAAAAATGGAGGCTCGAGCCGGAATCGAGCATCTATGTATTACGTGGCCTGCAAGGATCTTTACTCACTTCCTTTACTCATCCCCTTTACTCATTGAGGTGGTCTATTTCAAACGCGGGTCGAAGGGGAAAGGGACAGGAACATCATACTCAATGCGCTTGAAATCATCATGTAGCGGATTTAGCAGGTAGGTTCTCTCGGAGGGCACAATAACACTGGGAACTTCCAGCACGGCAGACACATCATTTTTCAGCCAAGTATCGCCAACCGCTCTGGCAACTTTGGGCTCCATGGTGATTTCATCCCAGCCAGCGGGTAATTCATCAATACCGACTGAAACAATAATGTCGGCGGGAATATCCAGCGCCAGCACGACATAGCTGAACAAAACCGATGGACCGCCCATATGCACAAGAATTTCATTGATAGCCTGAGACTGGGTGGCGCTCGCGTAAACCATAGCTTTCCCCAAGGAATTCCACCGGCCACCATAGAGCAATGCGCCCTGGCCATTAAGCATTTTTGCAGCGGACTCGCCATACTTTGCCTTGCATAACCGGTAGGCTACCGGCATCAGGAAAATACACCATGTTCAATACGCCCGATTAGTTGGTCTACTTCACGCGCTCCGGCCTCGGTTTGGGCATGGTCCAAGGGTGTGTCGCCAGCCAACAATGGTTGCTCTGCATTCAGCCACCCTCTTGCAGCACCCTTGTTTCCTTCCATCATCTCGGTAGCATCAGCAAACAGGCGGGCATATCGAACAGCACGGTCCGACTCTCCCACAGTCAACGCACCGGCTTTTCGTCTACGGGTTAATGTTGGGCCTGAAATCCACAGGTAAGTGAAGGAAAATTTAGCCTCGGTAACGCCAATATATTCTGCCAATCCCACGACAGACTTTATCGGCAAGCCTGCCTCGATAAGCCGATATAAGGGCTCGTTTCGTTGCCGTTTACCTGTGAAGCCTAGAATCTTCATTGTCAGGTCATTCACTGTGCCAATATTGGCTCCCACATCGCTCACTTCTCTTAACCAGCCCTTCCCAAGTTTTACAGGGTCTTGTGCTGTAGTCATAGCGCCCTCCAGTCTCTATTGTGTTTCATAGTGAAAGGATAGCACATTCATGATGAAGGGCGTGGTTCCCGTTTCTTTCAGGGTTTTGGGCAGAATATATGTTGATTGGCGACGGCGGCCAGGGTCTGGGCTCTACCGACGGGAGTGTGGCGTGCTGGGGCGGGCTACGATGCCCGCGCTACCTGCAGCGATGCTTGCACCATGAAGCCAGATCGGTTCTGACCGTGGGCGCTGGCATACTCGTCAATTTCTTGGAGTGCGTTGGCCGGTACGGACAGGTTGATGCGCTGCTTCCGCGTGTCTAGTTTGCCCAGGTCGATATCGACGAATATCCACATGCCACCATCGTCGCGGTCGTCGATTTCGCTGGGCTCGGGCAAGCTCATGTCCTCTCCTTCACAGTAGACCTCGACCGCCTCCTGGATAGCACTGGGCAGATCCCCCCAATTATCAACCGCCGAGAAACACCCGGGGAAGTCGGGCAGCTCAGCACCGTGCGCGTGAGTGTCGTCGCCTTTGTGAACGTAGACTGGATATAACATTTAATACCTCACTTGGCTTCGCGAAGTTTTTTCATCACATTCGCAAGGCTCAGTTTCATCTCTATGATTGCCTCCTCAGCAGGCGACAATCTCAGAAAGTCGACGGGGCTTCCTGCCTTCCAGCCAGCGGCCTCCAGTTTCTTTCGTTTAGCGGCATGCATTGTCATAATCCTTCAGTCTCGTTTTACATAGTTTTTTCACGGCATTCGGTGTCGTTCGAGCTCTCTTCTGGAAGACCTCAGCAATAACAACCGCATCCTCGTCCAGCCTATAGATGATGCGCCATGTTTTATCACCATCTGGAATTCTGAGTTCATGGCAGCGCCTACCTACGGTGGCCATGGGCCGCGACTCGCGGCATACAGAGATTGGTACCCTGTTGAAGCTGCCGTAACAGGAAACCCGCTTCCAGGCGAGCCGTCTTGGAAAATGGCGGGGTGGCGCGTCGTTTAATTACCGCTTACCTTGTTTCGGCGTCTAGATGAAAGGACTAACTTGGAGCAGGTCTTTACATAGGGCTTAGGTTTATTTCTAACGTCATCCCAAGCACCGCCGCTGCCCTACTCGCAGTTTGAAGCGTTATGGTTTCATTATCTGGATCAAGCAGCCTGTCAAGCTGTGAACGGCTTGTTTTCAAGCGCTTAGCCATATCGGTTTTCGAAATATTCTGGTCAATCATGGCAACCTCAAGTTTTGCAGACAGCACTTTTTTGATCGCGGCATATTGAACACCTTCATAGATACCATCTGCCTTTAGAAAGTCGTCAAAACTTGAACCTGCTCGAGGGTTTCTTTTAGCCATTTTTTTCATACTCCTTCTTCCGTTTCTGAGCGAGCTTCAAATCTCTATCCGGTGTTTTCTGGGTCTTTTTAACCAAACCATGCAATAGGATCATTTCTGATTTGTCGATATAGAAAAACACACGGGCGATCCCGCTCTTAATGTTACTTCTAAC
>QNFP01000221.1 GCA_003645535.1 Gammaproteobacteria bacterium
CGCGGTAGATGCGTAGTTCTACCGCTTCCTGCCCAAGTTTTAGACATTGCTCGCATACTTCAAATCGAGGCTCCGGCACAGGGCCTTCGGTTAAATGCTCACATCTCTTTTCATACATAAATCTATTCTCAGTGTTTAATAAGCCATCGCGCAGCCATCCTTACGGTTGTCCGAGGCACCATGATACACCCCCTGTTCGGCGTCGTAATAAATTCCCTGGTAGCCGCCGAATTCTCCGACACTGCGTTCAACCTTATGTCCTTTCTTAGCTAACCCTTCGGCGACTGCGTCGCTAATGCCGCTTTCTATTTCGATTGCTCCGTCAGCCTCTCGAGTACGCGCTGCTTCACCCGCCTCCTGCGCATTCATGCCGAAAACGAACATATTTAAAAATACCTGCACGTGCCCTTGCGGTTGCATCTCGCCGCCCATCACGCCATAACAAAAAACTGGTTTATTTTCACGCATTACCATCGCCGGAATAATTGTATGCAAGGGGCGCTTGGATGGCTCGATGCGGTTCAGGTGATTTTCCTCCAGTGAAAAAAGAGCGCCACGGTTTTGCAGGCTGATACCGGTACCCGGTACCACGTAGCCCGAACCAAAGTTTTCGTAAGTTGAGTTGATGAAAGACACCATGTTGCCATCGCGGTCAGCGGTTGCGAGGTAGACAGTGTCATCACCGATATTGAGCATCGACTCTGGAAAGCTTTGTGCCCGATTGGTATCGATGCGTGCACGCTGCCTGCTAGCGTATTCCTTCGAAATTAGTTGTTCGACCGGTAACTTGCGTACGTCCAGATCTGTAACGAAGCTGTCTCTATCGGTATAGGCCAGCTTCTTGGTCTCGGTGAGAAGATGAATATACTCCGCGGAGTTGTGGCCTAGTTTGGCAAGATCGTAGCCTTCGAGAATATTGAGCATCTCGAGTGCAACAATACCCTGCCCGTTTGGCGGCAGCTCATAAAGTTGGTAACCGCCAAATTCTGTACTCACCGGTTCAACCCAGGTTGAGCTGTGATCGGCCAGATCGGAAGCTCGTAGCAGGCTGCCTTGTGCTTCCAGGTAAGAGGCGATCTTGTCGCCTATTTCACCGTGATAAAAAGCATCGATGCCACCGCTGGCGAGACTACGCAATGTGTTGGCAAGGTCAGTCTGCCGAAATAACTCGCCCAGTCTGGGCGAGCGCCAGCCATTATCTTCTGGGATTAAATAGGTTTGCGCGAACTCGGGCCGATCTTCGAATCGCAGCCCCTCAATCCAGGCCTGTGCGATCACTTCGCTGACAGGAAACCCTTCCTCGGCGTAGCGAATCGAATCGGCCAGGGTGTCGCCGAGCGACAGTGAACCATATTCATCCAGTAGCGTCACCCAGCCGTGGACCGTACCTGGAATGGTGACTGAATCGATGCCGGTAATGCTGTCACAGCCCTTTTGCCGGAAGTAGTCAAGATTGGCGGTGCTGGCACAACGACCACTGCCGTTGAGACCAATCAGTTTATGTTCGCGCGCAGACCAGGCGAGTACGTACATATCGCCGCCGATGCCCGTGCTCATCGGTTCGACAACATTCAGCGTTGCCGCCATCGCCACCGCGGCGTCGAAGGCATTGCCCCCCTGGCGTAAAATGTTCAAACCGGTCTGGCTCGCGAGCGGCTGGCTCGAACAGGCCATGCCGTTACTGCCGAGGACCAGTGAACGTGCCGATCTGGTAGCGGACGGGCGATCATAGGGCTGGATCATAGTTAACAGGTCTCTTTGGTAAGTATCCACGGCTATTGTCGCAGATGTCGGCTGCTAGTTGTCAGGCATTTCTGCGCAGATGGTATGCATGTGGAGTCTTTCAGTACAGTAATAATGAACCCAAACTTAAACCTGGTGTTTAATCGGCCTCAGTATTCCTTCGATTATTATAATGTCACCCCTGTACATTCACAGGAGCGTTTTCAAAATAATATAGACGCCAAGCACAAATATGCCGACAAAGAAAATCTGCCGAAAGCGCGCTTCCGGGAGTTTGCGTCGAATCCTCTGACCCGCGACCATACCGACTGCAGCCGGTACCACGGCCATTGCGGACACCAAGCCTAGCTCAGGGGTTAACAGTTTATTGGTATGGAGTGCGAATGCCAGTGCCAGCGTGGACGCGGTAAACAAAATCCCCATGGCCTGAACCAGCATGTCGCGCGGTAATCCGATACCTTGCAAATACATGACACCAGGTACCGCGAAAGAACCGGTCATGCCGGTTAGAATGCCATTTATGGTTCCAAAAAGTGGCCCGGCCCAGGGTTCACGTTGATTGCTGATGGACAGGCGAAACCCAACCATGCTCAGTAGCGCATAACTCACTAACAATCCGCCCAGCAAGATCGACAGTAGTGCAAGCTCCAGGCGTGTCAGCGCCGTCGCACCGACCCAGACAGTTATCGTTGCCATCAACAGGAATGGCCATAGGCGTAATAGCAGTTCGCGTGCTTTGCCACCGGCAATGGCCTGCCACAGGTTTGTTATAAAAGAAGGAACAATCAGCAGCGCCATTGCGGTGGTCAAATCGAACGTGGCGACCAGTAAACCCAGGCTTAGCGTTGGCAGACCAAGTCCGATAACACCTTTCACAGTGCCTGCGAGTAAGAAGGTTGCGCTAATTATGAAGACCGAGCTTAGATCGAACATGGCACCAGCTTATTTTCCGGGCGCCAAATTACTATTCACAGTCGGATAGTAACCATGATCTTTTAATTGTTTGTCATGCAGTCTGGGGAGCATGCCGATGGCGAATAAGGCGCCGAGTAAGGCGAGTCCCATATCCGATTGTGTATCCCAGATATAGCCCTGTGTTCCAAGAAATGCTTCCGCACTCTCTCCCGATGCGAGCGCCACCCACCATTCGAGGATTTCATAGAAAGCACTAAGCGCAAGACAAAAGCAGACAATATACAGGTTACGCCAGCTAGACCCATTGACGACACTTTTCCGAATCAATAGCTCCCTGGCAATCATTGCAGGGACAAACCCCTGAACAAAGTGGCCTAGCTTATCGTAATTATTTCTTTCGAATCCAAAAATGGGTTTTATATAATCAAACAACGGCACTTCCGCATAGGTGTAATGGCCGCCGATCATTAAAATCAGGCAGTGGAAAAGTATCAGGCCATACAATAATGGGGTCAGCTTGAATCGTTTATAAGTTGTCGCGAGTACAAAGGCGCCTATTATAGCCGGCAGTACTTCGAGCAACCAGGTGGGATAATCTTTTGGATTTATACCAGACCATACCAACACGACCAGGAAAACTGCTGCCCACAAGTATTTAATAATGCATACCTCCAATCTACTTTTAACTGGAACAACTAACTGGGCTCACTATGAGCTGTTAACAGTCTGTAGTTCCAGATTTTAACTCGCTGCTCCCGGCGATTTTCTAACTATTTTTTAAAGCTTGTCTTGCTATTTTCCAGGAAGTCCCCTGTGGTTGTGACTGATGCGAAGGGTATACTCAATGCCGCCATAAATGATGCATGCACATTTGCCGAGGCTATATTTTTCCCCTCGAACTCGAGATTTCTTGTTGCACATGCATCAGATACGAGCTCGCAAGAATAGCCCAGATCAAATCCGGCGCGGACAGTTGAATCAATGCACATATGACTCATAGCACCGCAGACAACAATATTTGATATGTTTGCTTCCCGTAATATCTTATCAAGCCCAGTTTCACGAAACGAGTTGGGATAGTTTTTGGTTAACACGACCTCGTTCTCTTTTGGTTTGACGCTGTCATGGATTTCGCACCCTTTCGTATCTGGAACAAAAAATGTTGCGCCCTCTCTGCTGGCCAAATGCTGAATATGAAATATGGGAAAGTCGTATTCCCTGAATTTCTCTAGCAGTTGTCTGCAATTATTCGCGGCAGTGTCCATGTTAATCAACTCCATGCTCCCACCTTTGAAATAGTCATTTTGCACATCAACAATAATTAAAGCCTTAATCATAAATTTTCTCTTTTACTCGATTTTTTCCTGGGCAGGGCGTTTTGGAACAATCTCATAATCTTCCGTGATTGATTTAAGAGTCCTGGCCATCGATCTTAATTGTGCGGTAGTCAAATAGATAAAATACCCGACGACAACTAACAACAGAAATATACCCGAAAAGACTATTATGAGCCACTTGCTCACCGAGTCATCAACCGACTGAATAGTCGGTTCAATGGTGGATTGCTGCGCAGTTATCAGTGCACCAGACACGAGGTTTTCAACCGCTCGTCCTGCCTGGTCAATACTTGCGTCGAAAGACTGTATAAGACGATTTGATTCTTCTATAACGGTGCTTAAAGCCTGTAATTGCTCTGGCGTCATTTTCTCTGGATCCGGATCAATTTGACTGATTTTTTTTGCTAGATCCAGGGATGCCTTCTTTAAAACACTGGCTGATTCATCAAGTCCATGAAGTTCAAATGTGACGTTAAGGTACTTTCCTTGAATAGAAGGGGCAGGAACTTCCTCCGCGATTACTGGTGACGCCAGAAATAAAGCAAGTAGAAGAAGTAGCTGGGTTCTGATGGTAACTAGCATAGACGAATTCATTGTGATTGAAGGTCCGGCACCGTAGGGGACGAATTTGATGGCATTATCATGACTCATGGCATCGGAATTAGAGTTAGGCGGGCAATACGCATTCGCTCCAACAAATGCGTTCATTTCCGTTTCGTCAGTTACTTTAAAATATTTGGGTGTGAACATAGGTTACCTTGTTTTAAATAGACCTGCATCAGGGGCCCAGCTTTGACAGGTCCTACAGCATGCGTTTGTTGTTAGAGAGCACGTCGTGATATCCAGTTTCTAACATCAGTAAATCCTATTTCTGGATTAAACATGACAGTTTCAATCCCAACTTCACGAGATGATATAACATTCTTTTCTCGATCATCAACGAACAAAATATCTTCAGCTTTGTAACCACTGGATTGAATCAAAATTTCATAAATCTCTTTATCCGGTTTTCGAACACCCACATCACTGCTGATGATTGATCCATTCAAGAATTTTTCTATACCAAGGTTTTTTCGAAGTTTATCAGACCAGCGACCAACATCATTCGATAAACACCATAAAGATATGCCATTGCCCTTTGCCTGGGACAAGAGCTCTATGATTCCAGAATTTAATGAGTGTCGGGATAGAAATTCATCTTCTAACTCTGATGCCACATCTACCTGATTCCAAAATTCATCGGGGCTGATTTCCCCCAGGCTTGCTTCCAGATATGCTGATTGAATGACTTCCTCATCAGTTGACCCGGATTTCTCGGTTATAAATGGAATGAGCAATTCAGCAACGTCGTCGGCTGACTTAAATATTACTCCCATTGCATCAAGTACCAGGCAGCTCATAG
>QNFP01000222.1 GCA_003645535.1 Gammaproteobacteria bacterium
AACATTGAAAAGTTAAAACGTTGACCTATCAACTAAATTCGTATAGTGTCGCTTCCGTTTGCAAGATTGACCTCCTTAGTTGCTGAACCCTGTTAGGTGTTTGGCTCATTATTCCCCGCCCTTAAGCCAGCGATGTTATGAACTCAGCAGCCACAACGTCGGGCGCCCAGGTGCCACGCCTGCCCCTGTTATTGACGGCATTTGCTATCACGGCGGCTAATTTCATGAACGTGCTGGATCTCACCATTGCGGTGGTTGCAGTGCCGTCCATATCCGGCAGTTTAGGTGCCTCTCCCTCGCAGGGCACCTGGGTATTGACCACCTATAGTATTTGCCTGGCAATAGTATTGCCCTTAAGCCCATGGGTGTGTAAACGCTACGGTGAGGTACACACGTTTACCGTATCGGTAATAATGTTTGCGCTGACCTCCCTGGCCTGTGGCATGAGCAACAGTATTGAAACACTGGTGTTCTTCCGAGCTTTACAGGGCTTGTCCAGTGGCCTCATTGTGCCCTTGTCACAAACGATATTGTTACGGATTTTTCCGCCTGAACAGCACGGCATGGCGATCGGTTTGTGGAGTATTGCATCGACCATTGCACCAGTGCTCGGCCCTATTCTGGGCGGACTTATCACCGATAGCATCGGCTGGCCGTGGATTTTTTACCTGAATATCCCCATCGGGTTTGTAGCTGCCTGGATCGTCTGGACCAGCATGCACCATATGGAGACCGAGATTAAAAAAGTGCCGGTGGATGGTGTGGGTATGTTATTGCTGGCAATCACGGTGTTGGTCTTCCAGTTGGTGCTTGATAAAGGCCACGAACTCGACTGGCTTGAGTCAGCAGATATTCGCCTGATGATCAATATCGCCGTTATTGCGCTTATTGCCTATGTCATTTGGGAACGCAAAGAACCCCATCCTATTATTGATTACAGCCTGTTCAAGATTCCCGTATTTGTGGTCGCCTCTATAATGGGCGTTATTTTCAATTTAGTGTATTTTGCCAGCACGGTGTTGTACCCAATCTGGATGCAGACCGCGCTGGGTTATACGGCAACGCTGTCTGGTCTGGTGATGGCCGGTACCAGTGTATTGCCCATTGCCGGCATGATGTTGGTAGGTAAGAACATCGGCCGACTGAACCTGCGTTACCTGGTTATTTCAGGAACCCTGGTGATGATGTATGCCATTTATATGCAGGCGGTTTCCACCACTGACAGTACCTTCCAGCAATTAATTATGGCGCGGGTAGTAATGGGTGTCGGTTTTACACTGATGTTTCCGCCGTTGATGGTGATCTCGCTGGGTTCTGTTTCTCCAGACAGGACTGTATCGGCGGCGAGCTTTTTTAACTTCTTTCGCTCCGTCGCTACCAGTGTCGGTATCGCCCTCGGCATTACTATCTGGCAATCGCGAACAGCATTTCATCGACACAGATTGGTGGAAGAGCTTAACCCGGCTTATGCTGATAAAGAGGCGGCCTTTCAACCTCTTGCCCAACTTAGTGGTGGTAATGAGGAGGCCATGTGGGCGATTACCGATCACATTGCTACGATTCAGGCATCAACTCTTGGCCTCAACGACACGTTTATAGTGTGTATCGTGGCGGCAGTGCCGGTGCTGTTTCTGGCCATGCTTATCCCTGCCAGGTTGGGCCCCAAGCCAGAGAATGAGAAGCCCAAGAATGACTTGCAGGAAGCTGAGCGGGCACAAGATACAGAGCGCGAAAGTAAATCGGTGGATAAAACTGAGATAAAAAGAGCCGTAGTCGCTGAGTAACAGGCCCCTAAAAACAAACAGACACATTGTCAAGCAAGTAACCTGCGCTCTATATGTGCTGTAATAATTTCTGCCTCTACTATTGATTGTGACTTTGTCAGGAATTATAGTCCTGCGATTAAAAAAGAGAGTTAGCTTATGTTGCCAAAAATAATCCATAGGATTGCTGCGTCGATGGCGCTACTGATGTGGCCAATGCTCGGCATGGCCGACCCGCTTGTATTTAGTTCAGGTATCAAAGGTGGTGGGTACTGGAGTGCGGCTAAACGCCTCCAGATTGTTGCGGCAGACATGGGACTTGAAGTGCAGGTTGAAGAGAGCGAGGGCTCCCTGCAGAACCTGTCGCGCTTACTCGATAATGAGGATCCTACCAGTCTCGTGCTGGCTCAGGCAGATGCTCTGCAATACTATCTGGATGAGCATGTGGGATTGTCTGATAGCATCGCGATTCTGGAAAACATTGGCCAGGAATGTGTTTTTATTCTCACCGGCGTCAATAGTGTGATTAAAACTGCCGCGGATCTGCAACAGGATAAGGGGCATACGCTCGCCATTAGTAGCCCGAACAGCGGTATTGCCGTCACTTATACCTATATGACGACTCTGGTACCAAAGTTGGCTGCTACGTCGGTGCTTTACACTGACACGGGTGCGGCGATGAATGGACTCCTTTCAGCTGACAGTGGAGAAGTGGATGCTGTCATGTTGGTGCATCGTCCCAAAGAGTACTCCCCCGAGGTTGACCGCGCACTGCGTAATCCGGATCAATTCCGCTTTGTAGAGGTTGCGGATAAGCGCTTCGCGGGTAAACTTCCCAATGGAGAAGCCGTGTACCAGTCGCTTGAGCTGGCCATACCCGTGCCGGATAGCGAAGAGCGGCGGGTAGTAAGCACTATTTGTGTCAAAGGTATGCTGGTTGCTAACAAGGATAAACTGTTTCCTGGTCAGCGGGATACATTGGGAAAATTGCTCAATTTTCGCTGGATGGAAGTTTACGCAACGGAGCGGTAAGTCACACAGACCGATACTGTCGGATCACATTATCTACCTGTTTTAAAAGTGACTCCCGTGAAAATGTATTTGCCCCGTCATACTCGGGACATAAATTTGCCGGTAACGGTATTCACTTTTACCGTTTCGCCGGGCTCCAGGTATTCAGGCACCTGTATCTCTATACCGGTAGCAAGTGTCGCCGGTTTGGTGCGACCGGCGGCAGTCGCGCCTTTAATGCCTGGCGCGGTATCGATTACTTTCATGGCCACAGATTGGGGTAGCTCTATGCCCAGCAGTGCGCCATCCATAACCAGGCCGGTTATATCTTCTAGCCCTTCGGAAATATAACCTAGCTGGTCTTCGATCTCGTCGGCGTTTAAGCCGTATTGGCTGTAGTCCTCCGAGTTCATAAACATATAGATTTCATCATCCAGGTAGGAGTACTGCAGGGGTACGCGAACGCAATCGGCTTCTTTGAGGAAGTCATCCCCTTTATAAGATTCATCGAGTTTCTGGCCGGTTTTAAGGTTGGTGAAACGCACCTTATACAGGGTTGCGGCACCTCGAGAGGAAGGACTTTTCGACTCCACCATTTTCACACAATGGGGTGCGTCATTGATTTCAACAATCAAGCCTTTTTTCAATTCACTTGCTTTTGGCACTGGGTTTTCCTGCTTTAATAAATAAGTGCGCGCGTAGCGGGCACTTTGTTTGGACGCATGCGTTTGTTATGTTGCATGATGGATTGTTAATGTATGTAATTTTCTTGCCTAACGCTAGCAATAACCGGCGTGCCGTAGTGGTGTTTGAGCCGCGCCAGGCTCTCTTAGTACGCTCAAACCCCGCGGGTTATGTCCGTGTTAATTACCCTTGTCCGAGCCTGGAGCACAATCCATAATGAAACCATATTGGTTTCCTTTGAGATTCGCCCTATGCCTGCCTTTACCATTAAAAATATACCAGATGATCTTTACTCTCGTTTAAAAGAAGCCGCTCAAGCTCACCGTAGAACAATTCTTAGTGGTCTACTAATGCAGCGAGCACAGCAAGATTATGCATGATTGCAAGACCTCCTGACCGTGCTCTTGCCCGAGGTCTATTACCTTGTAAGGAGCGCCCAACGCCGAGGTCGTTTGCACTAGTTTTTACTCGCTACTATTTATATTCAATGCTAGCTGTTAGTATTGCCCATCATTTATGAGCATGAGCATGAGCATAAATGATCGACAGCGATAGCTGGCTTATATTAGATGAACTCGCATCTTACCTAAAACTCGGGCGAACTAAGCTCTACCGCATGGCCCAATCTGGGCCGATCCCTGCCTGTAAAGTCAGTGCGCAATGGCGTTTTAGCCGTGCGGATATAGATGTCTGGATGCAGGAACAACGGGTAAACATATCCAGTCCAGAAAATCAGGCAGCTGAACAATAACAGAATTCTAAGGGATCAATTAACGGCAGCAATTACCCTGTTCAAGCTCTGTTAAATCAAAAGAACGTTTTCCAACGTGTCGATTTTGTCACCAAATAGCGATTGATCTTTTCAAATGAGCATCACTTAATTTAAGTGGAGAATTGAGGTTTTATGACTAAGCAGAATCAACTGACGACAGCGCTGCTTTTAGCCGCTGGCACCGGATCGCGGTTACATCCTCTCACTCTCGACGCGCCTAAATGCCTGACAGAGGTTGGTGGAAAACCTATTCTTGGTCGTTTAATTGAAAACCTCCGTTCGCAGGGTATTAGGCGATTGGTGGTCGTCACAGGGTACCTGGAATCTTGTGTTCGTGATTTCCTTGAAATAAACAAGGGCGATATGCAGGTTGATTACGTGTTTAACCCTGCCTACCAAACCACTAATAACATCTATTCTCTTTGGCTAGCAAGACAAGCAATTCAAGAACCATTTTTGCTGTTAGAAAGTGATCTTGTATTTGAAAGTGGAATGCTAAAGGAACTGTTAAAACCCGATAAAATCGCAATCTCCCCTATTCTACCCTGGATGAATGGAACCACCGTTGCACTCAATGCAGACGAGCGTGTTACCGCTTTTCATGGGAAGGGGTGTTTGAATAATAATCCCAAATTTAAAACAGTCAATATCTACAGCTTATCCTTGCAGAGTTGGCAAAAAACAATAGGGTACTTAGAGCGCTACATCACTGATGACCGGGTGAACGAATATTATGAACTCGTGTTTAGCGATATGGTGGCAAACAACGAGCTTACATTTGATGCTGTATTCTTCGATAAAAATAGATGGTACGAGATTGATACTATTGAGGATTTGCATCAAGCCGAATTGATCTTTCCGCGCGCTCAAAAAAGTGCTTCTGTTGGACGCTGGCTAGAGCCATTGGCGACGGATCTTCAGAACATCGGAATCAACGGCAAAGTAGTGACTACTTAGCCCCAATTTAGGTTTAATCGGTCTTCTGCATGAGGGCAGAATTAAGACTATTGACTATCTCAATGATAAGAGGCAATAAAGTAAATAATGTCAAAGCAGGAACGTGCGAATAGAGAGCAACAGTACGAGATGATATCAACTCAGCACGGTGGTTATTGGCAGCATGGATTTATTGATCACGCCTAC
>QNFP01000223.1 GCA_003645535.1 Gammaproteobacteria bacterium
CCATCAGCGGTATCTACACCCACTGATGCGAAGACTCGGTCATCGCCGGTCAGACCAGCAACAACGTCGTTACCAGCACCGGATACAAGCAGATCGTCACCGTGTAGGGCGTAGTCATTGTCGAGCCCGTTGACGTCAATAATAGAGTCAATCGTAATAGCATCCGAACCGATTAACGCACCACCCGCTGCCTTCGCGGTTTCAAGAACAGATCTTGATTTAGTGGGGTCGGTGACCTCGCCAAGATCCATTCCGGCATTACCCAGAAACAGCACGTTATCTTTGTGTAAAGCAGCATCACGACCATCGAAGTCGAGTAGCAAAACCGAGGTAGAGGAAGTCTCCATTACCTGGACGCCAGCTCCCTGTCCACCCGACAGATTCTGTATATCAACCGTCGGCTCGTGCATGAAGATCGCTTCACCACCGTTGTAGTCAATCTGATCGATAACCAATGTATCACCATTGATAACAGCCACTTTCAGTGAGCCGCCGAGCATATCGTCATCCTGATTGTTGATCAGCAAGGCGAAACGTTCAAGGAACCCAGTGAAACTACCGTTGGCGTTGTTGTAGTCACCCGCTTCATTGGTCAGGTTCGGCGATCGACCAACCTGGGCAGTATAAGTCACACCGTTTACAGTAATAGAAACAATGTCTTCTTCGGCCAGGTTATCAAAATGCAGGCACCAGACCTGCTGTTCGGTCAGAGTCGTACCGTTTTCGGCAAAGCTGACGACGAGGTCTTCAGCGTAATTGGTGCCACCCAACTCAACGGGGTCACCTACGGCATCGATAAAGCCATCGTCATCGCGCAACTCACCGTCGCGCCGATCTTCGTAAGCAGCAAAAATCAGTCTATCTTCAGATACCGATATTTCACCAGGACCAAAAACCATGCGGGTTTGCGTATCTGAATCAGCGGGCAGTGAAAGAATAACCTCACCACCTTCATCAACCGTATCGGCCAGCTCGCGACCCTCTGCATCAGTGATAACAATGGTAACACCGTCAGCAGCGAGTGTAGCAGTCAGATTTTCGGCATAATCAGGATTAGAGAGTCCGGCGAGAGCACCCTGAACTGCAGTCAGCAATTCAGCGTAGGTCGCTGCCGCCTGAATCTCCGGGGTTTGGAGCTCAATAGGATCCCAGAAATCACCAGCAGGATCGGTAACATAAACAGCGGTGCGGATGCTGATTACGCTATTAACAACATCTCCCAGTTCACCACCTGCGTCACCCCTGATGGTAATACGCAGAGACGACTCACCGACGGAAGTGTCATTATCAAGGCCAAAGTCACGGCCCCAGTCACCCATACCGGTAGATACGTCGTAACCATCCCAGATATTGTCACCGTCGGCATCCTGAGCACGCTGGATAACATTGAGGCCATCACCTGAGTCTATATAGGCCGGACCTCTTGCTCTGCGCGGCTGACCTTCACTCTGATCGCTGCCAAGACTAAAGATAAAGTCATCATTACCCTGACCACCCATAAGGATGTCGTTACCAGTACGGCCTTCGAGGTTATCATTGCCGTTATTGGCCAGGAGGATGTTATAACCGTCCCAGTTATCGTAATAAACGGTAGATCCACCCTGCTCATCTTTTTCGCCATCGAACTGACCTTCACCGAAAGCGTAGTGCAGGTATTCTTCGTGCTCATCATCTTCGCCGCCATCATGATCTGCCGCGTTTTCGAAGGTATAGCTCTTCTCTTCGCCTTCACCATAAGTACCACGTAAGTCGAGCTCGACATCAATACCCAGGAAGTTTTGCTGGTTATTGAAAACCAAATCAGGGTCATTAGTGCCGGCAGCAAAGTAATCTACCGCACCCAGACCGGTGGCGTTGACGTGCTCTATTTCTTCAACGTGAGTCGCGTTTGACTCGTCCTGATACCAGGTTTGGTCGTCTGTCTCTGAGTGAAAACCACTACCCGGGCTCCTGTCGGCACCACCATAGCCATTAGAACCGTCACGCACTGGCGCATCTATAAACAAGCCACCCTCATCCCGACCATCGCCAGCGTCGGCAGCTAGATCCAGCCTGACAACGTAGCTTCCACTGCCAGGAACACCTGGAACCGGATGGTCAGCCAGCAAATCAGATGCAGATTGAGAACCAAAGGCCAGCTCGGTCAGCCATAAGGTATCGTGACCGCTGTCGCCGTCATAGGTACCACCATCCACTTCCCATACCAGGTGATCATCGCCTTCCGCACCGTTGAGGTAGTCAATACCATCATTGACAATACCTTCAAGATTGGGGTTGTTGAGGAAATTCATGTTGCCGCCGAAGAGCAAATCGTTGCCCTCCTCGCCATCAATGTAGTCGTTGTCAAAACCACCGATCAGTATGTTGTCGTAATACGATCCGTAGATTTCAAGCTGAGCGGAACTACCAATGCCCACACCCGCATTCGGGTCAGTCTGACCACCTAGCGCGACATCGACGTCGTCAATAAACCCATACAGGTTGCCTGAAGCGTCTACATGCTCGATTTCGCGCATAACGACATACTCACCGGAGCGAGTAATGATAGCCTGATCTTCTTCACCACCAGGGCCAATCAACCCGCCGATAGTCGCGCCAGACAAATCGATAAGAACCGGCTCATCATCGTCGGAGCCTTCAAACAGAATCCAGTCAGAGTCCTGCAGCGTATCGCCATGCACAACTGAATCATCGGTGGTGTTACCACCGTCGATCAGTAGATTATTGCCGTCAACATTATCCAGAGCGGATATTTCGGCGAAGAAGAAGTCAGCATTACGCCCACCAGACAACGTATCATGCGTACCCGTTACCAGGGCATCAGTGATATTGCCGGTAATAATGCCACCAACAAGATTATCAATAAAACCGCCGAGGCTAGCATCGTAGGTAAAGCGATCTTGCGCTATACCGCCGCCAACCATGAAATCATTACCGATACCGCCAAACGCGGTATCCACACCCAGACCACCGAGGTAAATATTACCGTCGGTGCTTACACCGTCGCCATCGTTACCGGTGCCATCAAAGGCGATATCACCAAGATAATTCTCAGCTTTATTGCTGTCATTAAACTGATCCCGACGATAGGCATCGACTACGGCGAAATCATGACCGTCATCAAGGTCGGTAGGGTCGTTGTTTTCAACGCCATCGTTATCAATACGACCACTGCCATCAAGATCAAGACCCTTAACCTGATCATCATCGCGAGTCAGATCAATGCGGGCTTCCATATCGCCGGTTATGCGCATTGATTCTGCGCCAGCGACCATCTCTACTTCGAGATTAAAATCGGTGCCCGGAACATGGCCACCAGGCATCTGGTCAATCAGCGCCTTGGCGTCTATCACCGTCTGGTAGTCCGTAGTTACGCCAACCAGGGCCGATGTGGCATTTGCGACATCATCGCGCCAGCTGTCAGCATAGTAGAGACCTACTTCGGTTTTGTTGTTAAGGAGTGCGAGATCCTGCGCGCTACTACCGGCATTTACCGCGTTGAGTATCGCAATAATCATATCGTTGCGAGGGAAACCGGCTTCAAGCTCAGCTAGCCAGTACGTACCCCCCGCCTCATCAGGTTCCCTGTCCAGCACATTAAGATATATCTGCGTTATAAAGTCCTCGTTGGACAATGACACCGGATACATCGCTGCGGTTTCGTCCTGATCAAAGAAAGACTCGGCAACATCTTCAATAGTCCAACCCTGGTTATCTATTTTGTCGACCCAATAGGCCAACCCTGTTGCATCAGGCGCACGATCATAAGTTGCAATATAGAGTTGAGCGACGGCGGCTTCGGTTCCCATTTTTTAGCTCCTAGATATTTGACTCTTTAAAGTAGTCGAATTTAGTTGTCGAATTTAGTTGTCGAATTTAAAAATAGATCTGTTTATTAGCAATCTCAGCGTGCACGTTGGCGGATGTACCCACCGACATTGCATGCAACAAGCAAATTAGCCTTATCCAGGCTCCTACGACAGGCGAAATTTACCATAGCTGTTATTGTTGTCAACTTTATTTAAGCATTTTTGTTAAGTTCATGAACAGACTCAAGTTTTCACCCTATAAAAACCTTAATTTTTCCCCTTTTTTGCCCAGCAAGGCCGAGCAGAGCGCATTATCCACTTTTGTAGCCTGCACTGTCCAGCTATTATCGCTAATAAATTCAATATCTTCGGGGCGTAGTTCACAACCTGTTTCAATCACCTCGGCCAGCACCGTGGCAATATCTTCCGAGGTAAAGCCGGTACGTATGGCCAGCTCACCCAGATCATCAAAGATCGGCAGATCCGTTACCAGCGGTCGCCGGGCCGCAGTAATGGCCATTTTCACCGCGGCACTGGCAGACTCCTGGCTGCGTTGATAGGGATATATAACTGCACAGGTATCGGCAAGCAGGGCGATGACATCATCGGTCGGCAGGTATTCGGTCACCAGCAGGACTTCATCGGGGGATGGCAGCGCTGCAATCCTGGTGCTCAGGGCAGCCTCAAGCTGTGCTGATGCGGGGGCCGGATGCTGAGCAGTAAGAAGGAGCAGGCGAGCCGGTTTACTGCGGCGAAGAATTTGACAGGCGTCAATAAGCTCCGCTACGCCTTTATGGGGCAACAAAAAGCCGAAGGTAGCCACCACCGGGCTATCGCTACTTGCCAACCAGGCCTTTATATCTTTTGCTTTTTGACTAACAAAAGCGTTTTTCGGGCTGTTGCCGGCGTCTTGCAGATTCGGACAATCAAAGGGCAGCATCATGACGCTGGTATTATTTTCAAGACCCAGCTGCTTTAAGCGATTCAGATCCGCAACGCTGTGAACAAAGATGCTGCTGAGTTTAGCCAGACTGCCAGTAATCTGGCCCAGGCTGGCGGGATGACTGTTGGGGAATGACACCGCTTCGGTAGCATGCAGGCTAAGGAAAACATTGATGCCCTCCGCGACTAACGCTTCGATAAGCTGAGCCAGGGCCGGCAAACTAAAAAAACTGTAGTTGTACTGTATCCAGATCGTATTACGGCGGTCGTGGATAATCTGGTCAAGTAGCGGTTGCAATGCATAGTTGCGCCCACCACTGCGCCAGCAACGAGCGACAAAGCCTTCATCGAGGATATCCGGCGACTCGTATGGCGCATAGACACGGATGTCTTCCGTGGACATATGAGCAACATAACTTTGGCTATATTCGGCAATTCCACAACGGGTATTCCATGTTGTCACCAAACCCAGTGAGAGCTTTTGTGGCTTTTTATTAGGAATGTTACTAGGAATGTTGTTAGGAACGTTGTTAGGAATGTGGTTAGGAATGTTGTTTTTGGCAATGGAATGCGGCAAGGCATGGGGAGTCTCTATCAATTTGCTGATGGGCCCGGCCACC
>QNFP01000224.1 GCA_003645535.1 Gammaproteobacteria bacterium
CAGCCAGCAGGCATAGCCTTTATCAAGCAGTTGGCGGTGCACGATGCTTATATCGCGAGTTAATTTATTCGGCCCACAGCCCATAAGCCAGCGGTAAAGGACTGCACCAGGACGAAAATCAGTCTGCCCCCCGCCACCAGTTTTGGCATCAAAATTAAACATGTAAACAGGCTTGCCGGTAGCGCAGGCCTCGCTAAGCATGGAAATGCTATCCATAGTGACAATGATCTCATCAGCGAGTCCAAGATAGCCAAAGTAGGGGTTGTCGGGGTCGCCAGCACTCCAGTCGTAGAAAACCGCAGGAACTTCAATGCTATCGCGCAACAGCGCGGCGACATCTGGCCGGGTTCGGGCACTGGTAGTCACCAGTAATGACGCGCCTTTCGCTTTTGCCAGCCGTGAGGCCTCGGCCGCCAGGCGCTTCGCCGCACGGGGACCGAAGGTATAGGGACCACTATCACCACCCACAATTACAGCTATATAAGGCTCTGGCACGTCGACAATCTTTGGCCTTAGCGCTGCAGCTTCACTTGCCAGAGACTCCGCCCTGACGCCGTGCATAGTCATCGTGTTTTGCAATACGTTCGGCCTTTGCGGCAAACGGTACTGAGGCGTGGTAATCACCAGATCAAAGCAGCTGGGATCGGCCCACGGCTTGCCGATATGAACAATCAATGTATTGCCGCCGGACTGCGCCTTAATCCACCGGCACACCGGTTCATTACGCAAGCCCGCCGCGATGACAACATCAGGCCATTGCGGCACCAACGACGAAGAGCTTTGCAAATCGACGCCACTCAAATCGCTACCGCGAAATAAATTGGTTCGCAGCGCTGTCTTTCGATGGTGAATATCCTTGATCTCAAAAGGCCAGCCAAGCGCCTCACCCAGAGCAAGGATTTGGCTCCTTTCACCGGCACGGTAGCCCGACAGCAGCCAGATCCGCGGTGAGTTGCCGGCGTTACCGGCATCATTTACGGGCAATGTGATGTTATCGTTGTCGATAGCTACGGTGGGCACAGGGACGGGTTAGCTCTGATATCACTGGGTTGTTATAATCGCGCTCAATTTACTGGCAAAACATGCATCATGCAATGCCAGTCCTGCCTCCCCATCGAGTGAGCACATCCCAGATGTCGGAATACAGTACCGTTCTAAAACGAATTTATGAATTATTGGCCACTTTTATCAAAGACAGCGAACTCAATGAAAGCAGCGAGCTAGTCGCACAATATGGCATGAACTCGCTGCAGGTAATGGAGTTGATTGCCGACATTGAGGATGACTTTGATATCTCGGTACCACTAAACACTGTGTCCGACATTCTCACAGTGGGCGATCTTGCCCGCGAAATCCAGGCATTGGTCGATTAATGACATCAGCGCCCGGCTTTGCTTTCGTCCACCTGTCGGACCCCCACCTCACCTCGCTGGATACAGTGGGCTGGCGGCAGCTTATCAGCAAGCGCTTGCTGGGTTATCTGTCCTGGCGGTTAAAGCGGCGAGCCATACACCGTGTAGAAGTACTGGACGCTCTGGCGCGCGATCTTAAAAATCAACATTTTGATCATCTGGTGGTTACCGGTGATTTAACTCATATTGCCCTGCCTGAAGAGTTTAGCGAGGCGCGCCTCTGGCTGGATTCGCTCGGCGACCCCGAAAACGTGTCAATAGTGCCGGGCAACCACGACGCCTACGTCCGTATTCCTGAGCGACAGGGACTGGGGAAATGGGCTCCCTATATAGCGTCCGATGCGGATGTACCGGTCGAAGCGGGAGATAACTGTTTCAACTTTCCCACTTTACGGATCCGCCAGGGTGTAGCGTTTATCGGTTTATCCAGCGCAGTGCCAACACTTCCCTTTTTAGCCACCGGTCGGGTGGGTAGAGCCCAGAGAAAACGCTTTGCCCACCTGTTGCAGTGGGCGGGTCAGCGGGGCTTATGTCGAGTGGTGCTGATTCATCACCCGCCAGTGCCTGGCGTGGAGATATGGCGCAAACGTCTCGTCGATGCCGATGAGATCGGAGATATTATCGACGCACAGGGTGCAGAGTTGATCCTGCACGGCCATTGCCATCAAGACGTGGAAAACCGGCTGACTTTTGCCGGCAAAAATCAGGTTCCCGTCATTGGCGTACCGTCCGCATTGTCGATGCACTCAGATCCGGAGCGGGTCGCCCGTTATTATCTGTATAACGTCAATGTAACGCCAACGACCTGGCAACTGGATGTCTCGGTGCACGCCTATAACATTGAAAGCGACTCCTTCCGCCCCTGTCGGCAAACAACGATTGAGGTGCCGCGGACCACGGCAGCAGCTGGCTGATCTTCTTTCTTACCTGGCCTGGCCTTCTTCCTTAAGTTATCTTAAGTTATCTCAAGTTACCCTCACCACGACGCGCCAGTTCCCGCTGTACGATTTCGTAGTCATCCACGGTATCAACATCAATGGCCGCGTCTGCCTGCGCCAAGATAACAGCGCGAATACGCAGGCTGAAGCGGCGCGATAACAAATCCAACGCGGCCGGCAACGACAGCCAGCCCAGCCGGTACCGCAGCAGTGGCAACCAACCAAGAATTCGGATCACCTTGAGCGGACTTTTGCGCGCTTCTTCGACCGCCCGCCAATGATCCGCGGCACGACGCCCATCCGAACTTAGAAAGGCAAATAGATTACAGCCGCAATATTCACCGTCACTGAAGCGCAAAACAGTTTTCTTCATGTCCGGGAATGCTTTCCTCACCAGGGAATAGGGAGCAAGACCGATAGTCACGTCAGCGTCCTGCGCCAGACTTTTGTCGCAGAAGGAATCAACCAGTTCAGCTTTTAAAAACGGCTGGTCCGCCGAGGTGAGCAAAACCGGTCGCTCACCAGGCAAACTTTGCATCAGTGTATAAGCACTTAAACTGGGCGTTCTGAGCGGCTCATTCCAGCTTACGCGATGTTTGCTGCAGGCTTCTCGCAGCACCTCGCTTTCATTGAACTGATCCCGATCAGGTCCAGCAAGCAATATATCGCCAACCTTATCGGCTTCGCTCAATGCATCGAGCACCCGCAACAGGACGGGCTTACCAACAATTTCGACCAGTGCCTTGCAGCTAGCACCTGTGTGTTCGAGCAGAGGATCCTCAGTGCTACGCTGGCCGGCGAGGACAATTGCCGCCAGTGATTTATCCCTGTCACTCATAGCGCTTTTTCGTAGATATTGTAATGTTTGTAAGCGACCCCACCGATATTCTCAATAATATTGCACATAGCTGCATTATTCTCCAGGATCCAGGACATTTCTAAACTATTAACGCCTTTACGTCGCAGCGCTACGCGTACCGAGTCAATAACCATGAACGCGAGCCCCGGTCCCATTCGCGTGTTGTGGAATTCCTTACGTACGCCCATCAACGGCACCCGGGCCTGAGTAGGGAAAGTGACTTTCAGGCGCCAGAGCAACTTGAGCCAACCGAAAGGCAACAGCCGACCGTTGAGGTCACGGCTAACCTGATTGATATCGGGTAACGCAACAATCATTGCCACCGGGCGGCCATCCATTTCAGCAATGGCAACAAAATCCTCATCTATCAACGCGGTTAGCAGTTTGCCCACGTCGGCAAACTCCGCCTCGGTAAAGGGCACGAAACGCCAGTTGTTTTCCCAGGCGTCATTGAAAATATCACGCATAATTTCCAGATCGCGGTCGGCTTCCCTGCGATTAAAAGGTCTGACCGTCACTGATTTTTGTGCAGAAGACATTAACCTGAGCATCACCGGAGTTAAAATGAAATCGGGATCCATGTGGTAGGCAAGTAGCGTTCTGATTTTGCTGTAATCGGCCGCTTCGATTGCCGCTGCGTAATAAGGACGAGCATGCCCCATCATAATCCGCGGCGGCGTATCGAAACCTTTGACCAGCAGACCGCACTCTTCATTGATGCCCAGATTAAACGGGCCGCGAGCGGTGGTCATTTGATTCTCCCGCAACCAGCCCTCCGCGGTCACCAATAACGCAGACACCAGCGCCGGCTCGTTCTCCGCTTCCAGCATACCGAAATAGCCCACACCATCGTGGTAACGCTGTTGATGCAACTCATCAATCTGCGCACTGATGCGGCCCACTGCCCGCGTGCCACGATAAGCGATCCACAACCTCGCTCTGGCGTGCTCGAAAAAGGGATTTTTCCCCGGCGACAGGCGCTGCTTTTGCTCGAAATTTAGCGGCTGAATCCAGTTGGGGTCGTCTTGGTACAGCGACGTAGGCAGAGCGATGAACTGTCGCAACTGTTTATTATTGCTGACAACTTCAATACGCAATGCATCGGGGGACGTAGCGAGCTTTGCTGTTCTGTGCATATGAAGTACCGGCTACACCGCTGCGTGTGTCTCAAGCTGCCGGACATTACCTGCTTCGAGGCGGTAGACCCGGTCCGCCGTAGTCGATAGCCAGTCGCCATGGGCAATAGCCAGAATAGTCAGGTTACCGCGCAGGTGTTCAAGAGTCTGGCGTAACGCTGCTTCGCTCTGGGAATCCAGAGCACTGGTGGCTTCGTCGAGCACCAACAACTGTGGTTGGTTGACTAATGCCCGAGCAATCATGACGCGTTGTCGCTGACCTCCAGAAAGCTTACTGCCCCGCTCGCCCACCACAGTGTCTATCCCCTCGGGGAGCGCAGCCACGACCTCCGCAAGATCAGCGTCTTCCAGTGCCTGCAGGATCTGAGCATCGGACAGGTCTGGATCACCAAGGGTGACATTATTGCGAATACTGTCATGGAGCAACAGTGTTTCCTGGGGCACATAACCGATCAAGCTCCGCCAACTATGGATATCAAGATCCGTGAGCGGCGTGTCGTCAACCAGGATACGACCGGCATCCGGTGCCAGCAGGCCAATGGTCATGTCCATAATTGTGGTTTTGCCCGCTCCGGAAGGACCCACCACGAGGGTGAGCTGGCCGACCGGAAATTCCAGATCAACATTTTTGAGCACTGACTTGTGTTTATCATAGGAGAAACTGACCTGCTCAAAACGGATGCCATGATTGAGCCTGGGCGTCACTCCGCCGTAGCGTTTTTCTTCAGCCGCTACCGCCTCGTCGATCAAGTGCTGTATTGACCAGAACGCGCTTTCGCGGGCCATCTGCTTCTGGTATTGCTTTTGCACTTTGCCTATGGATGCCAACATTTGGCCAAGTGCCACCACCAGCACCAATATGGTAGTAAGCGGCATATTATAAATTTCAATGGCTACATATATACCACCAACAATGACCAGGGCAAACATCATGTCCTGGCCGGCATTGAGCAAAGCCGAACTCAGCACCTGACGCTCCAGCGCCCGGTTAAGATCTGAGGTCTC
>QNFP01000225.1 GCA_003645535.1 Gammaproteobacteria bacterium
CAAAGAAGGCGTTAGCTGATTTAATCACCTGGTCACTAACAATGATTAGATAAAGTCTGCTAGACAGCGATCGGTGCAGCAATCCCCGCATGGGGAGCGTAGCCTTCCAGCGTAAAATCTTCGTAACAAAAACCGAAAATGTCCTTAACCTCAGGATTGATATGCATTTGCGGGAGCGAGCAGACATCCCGCGCCAACTGCACATCAGTCTGCTCCAGATGGTTCAAATACAGGTGAGCATCGCCCAGGGTATGAATAAATTCTCCGGGTTTTAAGCCGGTTACCTGGGCAATCATCAGTGTTAGCAAGGCATAAGAGGCTATATTAAAGGGTACACCAAGAAATATATCGGCACTGCGTTGATAAAGCTGACAGCTTAATTTGCCCTCCGCCACGTAAAACTGGAAAAAAGTATGACAGGGCGCCAATGCCATGCGCCCCGCAGCGACATTTTGCTGAGGAGAAATACTTTCATCTGGCAGCTGGGCGGGATTCCACGCCGAAACTATCAGGCGCCGTGAATCGGGGCGGGTACGGAGCTGTTCAATTAGCTCGCCGATTTGATCGACCGCCCCTCCGTCAGGCAAGGGCCAGGAGCGCCATTGATGGCCGTATACCGGACCAAGCTCCCCGTTTTCGGTCGCCCATTCGTTCCAGATAGACACGCCGTTATCGTTAAGATAACGGGTATTAGTATCGCCGCGAAGAAACCACAACAGCTCATAAATAATGGATTTTAAATGGACTTTTTTGGTAGTGACCAGAGGAAATCCGGCAGCCAGATCAAAGCGCATCTGGTGGCCAAAAATGCTGAGGGTACCAGTGCCGGTACGATCACTTTTTTGTACACCAGCGCTACGGACATAGCGCATTAAATCCAGATATTGCTGCATCCTAACCTCTATTCGTTGACCCTTTTATATCAAGGAGTGACTTTTAGCGCCTGCCTGTGTTGTCTATACGCCCAAAAAATAAATATTAACCCAGCAACGACCATGGGTACGCTCAATGTTTGCCCCCGTGTTAACCAGCCAAAAAAATCAAAACCAATGTGGCTATCCGGTTCACGGGCAAATTCCACCACAAACCGAAAAGTACCGTAAAACACCAGGAATAATCCACTCACAGCAGCCGTTGGCCTCGGCTGTCGAGAAAACCACCACAATATGCAAAACAGTGCGAGCCCCTCAAGGGCAACCTGGTAAAGCTGCGATGGATGGCGGGCTAGTTGGTCTGGGTCTCGAGGGAAGATCATGCCAATCGGCAGCTGTGTCGGCCGCCCCCATAATTCCTGGCCGATAAAATTACCAACACGGCCCAGCCCCAGTCCGATGGGTACCAGCGGCGCAACAAAATCGGTGACTTTAAGAAATGGTTGACCGATACGCCGAGCATAGAGGGCCATCGCGACAATCACACCCAGTAATCCGCCATGAAAGGCCATACCACCCTCCCACAGCCGAAACAGCCATAGTGGGTCAGCTACCCACTTATCGAAATTATAAAACAACACATAGCCACAACGGCCACCAAGGATAACGCCAAATGCAGCATATACCACCAGATCTTCGACCTGGTCTTTACGAACCGGGGACCAGGCACGCTGACTGCGTGAACGCGCCAACAACCAGGCCGCAAGGAAGCCGACCAGATACATCACCCCGTACCAGTGAACCTTAAGTGGGCCGAGGCTGATAAGAACAGGGTCGATAACGGGGTAGTTAAGCATCAGCACCAAACAGGATAGTTAGTTATGGGCAAGCATAGCGGGTTAATTCAAGTTTTGTCACGGCATTCACTTACAGTCATGAACTCAGTCGCGCAGGGAGATTACTGGCCAGCCGCGGGTTTCAGCTTCAACCCTCAATTCGGCGTCGGGGTCAACAGCGACCGGATTATCTACCAGTTGTAAAAGCGCAAGATCATTGATCGAATCACTGTAAAAATAACTATCTCGCAAGGTTTCTCTGCGACCTTTCAGCCAACACTGTAGTCGTTTGACCTTACCCTCCTGGTAACTGGGTGTACCCGATACCCTGCCAGTATAATGGCCATCACAAACTTCCGGTTCTGTGGCAATTATTTCGTCGACACCAAGTTTTTTGCAAATCGGTTCGACAATGAAACGGTTGGTAGCGGAGATAATCACTAACATATCACCTCGCTTACGATGTTTAGCCAGCAGGTTTTCAGCACCGATCAACCACATTGGGGTAATAATCTGTGCCATAAACTCACGGTGCAGAGCATCCAGCTCTTTTTTGTCTATCTCTGCCAGAGGCGCGAGGGCAAAATCAAGGTAGGCGTGGATATCTAGTACGCCACGCTCATAATCTCGATAGAAACGCTCATTCATTTGCTGATAGTGGCCCGAATCAACTTTTCCTTTGTGAACCAACCACTTGCCCCACTCGTAATCGCTGTCTCCCGCGATCAATGTATTATCCAAATCAAATAACGCCAGTGACACTTTCGACCTGCCTCCCACAACTATAAGGGATGGCAGAATACCGACATTGCCATACACCCTCAATGACTGTTTGCTGAGCGGTGAGGAACTATGGAACAATATGGCGAGACAGGAAAATATAACGGCGCGGTTAATAACCATGGACACGATCGATAAAGACGGTTTTCGTCCCAATGTCGGCATAATTCTTGCCGATGACACGGGGCGACTACTCTGGGCGAAGCGCGTTCGCCAAAATGCCTGGCAGTTCCCCCAGGGGGGCATCGATGCAGGCGAAAACCCCCGCGATGCTTTATACCGGGAACTGTACGAAGAAGTAGGGCTGGAATCTAGAGACGTGAAAATTCTTGCTCACACCCGTGGCTGGCTGCGCTATCGATTGCCTAAACAATACCTGCGGCGCAACTCTTCTCCCATGTGTATTGGGCAAAAGCAGAAATGGTATCTGCTACGGCTATCGGGCGATCAAAACGGTATTCGATTCGACCGCGGGGGAAAACCTGAGTTCGACGGCTGGAAGTGGGTCAATTACTGGTACCCCATTAGTCAGGTGATTGAATTTAAACGAGATGTCTACCGCAGAGCACTGAAGGAGCTTGCTCAGGTGCATAGTGAAATTGAACGCAAATTTAATAGCCTCAAACGGTGACCCGTGCTCGATTCGTTACGTAGAATTGTTCAGGAAGTAAACGCCGCAGAAGATTTCAACAATGTTCTTGAGATCATTGTTACCCGTGTCAAATCAGTGATGCACACGGGCATGTGTTCGGTGTATTTACGTAATGACGACATTGGCAATTATATACTCGCCGCTACCGATGGACTATTACCAGAATCCGTTGGCGTGGTTTCTATGAGTATCGACCAGGGACTGGTAGGGCTCGTGGCTCGTAAAGCCGAGCCCCTCAACCTTGAGGATGCAGAGGGCCACCCCCATTTTGCCTACTTCCCCGAAACCGGTGAAGAAAAGTTCAAGTCTTTTTTGGGCGCACCGATTATCCACCACCGCGCTGTGCTCGGTGTGCTGGTCATTCAACAACAACAGCGGCGCAAATTTGACGAAAGCGAAGAAGCCTTCCTGGTCACTATTTCTGCGCAACTCGCAGCCGTCATTGCCCATGCTGAGGCCACCGGTGAGTTAGCGCGAGTAACGTCACACAAGGACAAGGCGGTTGGCGGCGAGCAATTTTATGTTGGCCTGCCCAGCGCACCAGGCATCGGTATTGGCACAGCTGTAATGGTGTATTCGCCAGCCGATTTATATGCCGTACCCCGCCGCATGACAGAAAATATTGCCGACGAACTAGAGCAGTTTCGCAGTGCCCTGGAAAGCACTAAAGTCGAATTGCGCAAAGTCCGGCGGGACTTGAGTGACAAACTCAATACCGAGGAAATTGCGCTTTTTGATGTCTATATCAGTATGCTCGACGATACCTCCCTGGGCGGAGAAGTGGTCACCCTGATCGAAACTGGCTTATCTGCCCAAAGCGCCTGGTGCCAGGTGATCATTGCTCATATCCGCACTTTTCGCCAGATGGAAAATCCTTATTTGAGCGAACGGGCTACTGATGTTCGCGACCTGGGGCGGCGCGTCCTCGGCCACCTGCAACAATCACAGCAGGAAGAGCCTGAATATCCCGAAAATACAATCCTCATTGGCGAGGAACTGGCCGCACCGCATCTGGCTGACGTACCTTTTGAAAATATCCGCGCCATGGTCTCAGTGCGCGGCTCACATAACTCTCACGTAGCCATTCTGGGTCGGGCAATGGGTATCCCCACCATCATGGGAGCCATCGATCTACCCTGGACCGAGCTAGAAGGCGCTCACATTATCGTTGATGGTTACCAGGGTCAGATCATTGATTCTCCGACCCCGCAACTACTGAAGTACTATCAGGGCGTTTATGAGGAAGAGCTGTCATTGGCCAGGGATCTTGAATCCCTCAAGGACGAGCCTAGTGAAACGGCCGACGGCCATCGCGTTTCACTGCGAGTCAACACGGGGTTGCGGCTCGACACCATTTTATCCCTCGACCGTGGTGCCGAGGGTGTCGGCCTGTACCGTACGGAAATCCCGTTTTTCCTCCGCGACCGCTTTCCCTCTGAAGAAGAACAACGGAGGATGTATCGGGAACAACTGGAAATGTTTGCCCCACTACCGGTGACTATGCGCACACTCGACATTGGTGGCGATAAAGCTCTGCCTTATTTCCCCATCGACGAAGAAAACCCCTTTCTTGGCTGGCGGGGCATTCGCGTTACGCTAGACCATCCAGAAATATTTCTTGTGCAGTTACGCGCCATGATGCGCGCCAGCATCGGTCTCAACAATCTAAGCATTTTGTTGCCAATGATTTCCAATACCGGAGAGCTGGATAACGCCATGGCGTTGATTCGGCAGGTATACAATGAGTTGACACTGGAGGAAGGCTACCAGTTCAAACTACCTGCTATTGGCGCCATGATTGAGGTACCAGCCGCCGTTTATCAGGTTCGCGAGTTCGCGAAACGGGTCAATTTCGTATCCGTCGGCACTAATGACCTGACTCAGTATCTACTAGCCGTAGACCGCAATAACTCTCAGGTAGCGGAGTTGTACCACACTTTTCATCCCGCCCTGCTCAAGGCGCTACGCGTCATCGTAGATAGCGCCAAAGCAGCAAACTGCCCGGTAAGTGTCTGCGGAGAGCTAGCTGGGGACCCACTAGGCGCTGCGTTACTGGTCGGCATGGGTTATGACGTGCTGTCCATGAGTTCGGCCAACTTGCTAAAAGTCAAAGCAGTGTTACGGCAGCTAAAATTAACTGAGCTGAAAGAGATGGCGGATAAGGCCTGTGATCTTGATGATACCTTTGCAGTGCGAGACTACCTGGAGA
>QNFP01000226.1 GCA_003645535.1 Gammaproteobacteria bacterium
AACACCCATGGCGTCTGTTGCCGCGAAGAACTCTTGCGGAGTGATAGACGACCTGCACTCTTTTAAAAGTTGGGTCGCTGTAAGCATGTCACCTACCTCTCTGTTCTTTAGCTTTGTAGTCATTTTTCTCTCCGGTTTTGTTAATTTAAGTTGGGTTATTTCTTGTTGAAGTTGTAGAGTGAATTGGGCCTCCAGCTGTTGCCACCTATCTATTATCCGCAGAAGAAGTTCTGTGTTAAGCCTGGCAGAAACAGCGATAGACTGCCTTTTAGTTAATAAGTATGTGGTTATTTCTGCATTCGGCTGCAGAGCAGAAGGCGTGGGGTACGAAAATTTCGTAGTCCTCCCGAACTGGGCTGTGGAGGATAGTTTTTCTACAACAACCATTGCGTCATTATGTCGCACATCTAGTAGGTCTGTGATCTCTTTCAGAGCCATAGTTTGGTCGTTTATTATTAAATCTTTCATTTTGTAGCTCGCGTAAAAAAAGCCGTACAGGTCAATGTTGTTAAGACAAGGGGAATTTTCAAAACCCTTCAACATTGCCAATACAGCTTCAGTAAAAATTATCTTGTGGGTAGGTCTTAAACTACTTGATCCACAAGATAATTATAACACGGTTAGTAATAATGTTCTGCCTACCTTACAACCCTCAAGTTGTTGCCGAAGTTAGCAGCTTAAGCACCTCGTCAATTTTCTCTTGTGAAGGAAAAACCCCTACCTCGTACTGCTGTGCCCAAGTAGGCCCGAAAGAGGTATCTGGCACCATAGGTATAGTGCCGCCAGGGACAGTCAAAGACATAAGCTTACTAACTCCAGTGATGACTTCGTATAGATTCTTTTTAGGAATCTCCATCAAGAGCTCATCATATACAGGGCATATTAGACACGCGTTGTTAGCCTCTAGCAGTTTTGTGCGGCTAAGACCTGTAAGCACTACCTTAAGTATGTCCGCAGCTGTGTTTTTATGTATAACCCCTTCAGCCACGAACTGGTGTAGCTCGTCGCTAACAGACATGGTGTATGTGGCTTCTGATCGATCTAGCAGTTCTACAGACTTAATCGCAGAGTACGAATAGATTTCTTTATCCGGCATATACTTTCTGTATATTCTTCGTGCGGTTTTATCCTTAGGTTTAGCCACAACTCCTTGACACACTCTCCTGTCCACGACTGTCGTATTGTCTTGCGAACCGCACTTTGGAATAAACCCTCCTAGGTCTTTAAGTAGCTTACCCAAAGGGAATACCTTTCCTTCTGTTGTACAAAGGTCTAGGTAGTGTCCCGTGCTTGACCTGCCTATGTTACTTTCCAAACCCAACAAGTCGTATAGGCTTTGTACATCCTTTAATAAACCGAGGTTAGGGGTATGTAACCTTTTCGACAGAGGCTTTCTACACCCATCAGACAGCTGATAACCCCTTATAAAACTTTCTGCCTGGTTTTTAGTCCCACGCATAACAGAAACAGGAACCCTCTTCCGGTCAAAATTGTCCGCACTAAACCCTTTGGTTTCTATTAAGCTCAACACCTCTTTTTTTACGTATATGTTTAAAACACTCAGAGGTTGGCGCCTCCCTTTTGTTTCTTCTCTGTAAAATGCTTCAATTCCTTGGGTTTTCAAGAACTCTTTTATTCTTAATATTGTTTCTTTTTTTGTAGTACCCCCGCAAACACTCCAAGTGTACCTAAGGCTTTCGTTACTGGCTCTATTCTTACGGGCGGTTATGCCTCCATCTCCACAGAAAAACCCTAAAACAAAATCCCAATCAACCTCAACACCGTCAAACTGCTTTTCTACAAGCTTTTCTTCTTTTACAGGCAAGGCGACCAGCTCCCCTTTTTTAAGGTCTTTGAACTCTAACCACTGGTTGTCTACCCCTTTCAACTTGTGTCTGACATCGCAATTAATCACATGCCCGTCTTCTAAGGTTATTTTAGCCAACGCGCTTACGCCTCTGTTAACACCATACGCTGTCGCCCATTTAAACCCAGTCCAGACCTCCACATGTTGGCCCACTAGCTCCTCTATAGGCCTATAGCCTTCTCGTGTTTGAACAAGAGTGCCTTTCTGAAGACAGCCTTGAATGGTGTAGTTAATAGCTTGCCTCTCCCAGCGAGACCGAACTGACCTGTCGCGGCTGTTGATGCCTGGTAGATGCCTTCTATTGCCGTAAGCTGTCTCCACGTAACCATCTATCTTAGCTTTAGCAACAACCTTAGCTTTCCATACAGCGAGCATAGGGAACGTTTTATTGTAGGCATCAAGATAGTTTTGAGCCTCATCCTCGGGACACATTAGGTTCCGACTAAGGGTGGCCTTTTGTGCGCCGAACTGTGAACTAAAGTTCACGGTCTTACCGATAGCCCTAGCCTCTTTAACTACCTTGTACAAAGGGTGCTTAGGGTCCTCGTATATAGTTAAAAACAAATCGTACTTCATGGAGCCGTCTACCTCTGTAGGGTAGTCTATTTTGCCTCCCGCTTTGTGTATCAAAGTCCCTACCACTCTGCTGCCTGTTAAGGCGTGTAAGTCTTTAGGTGTGTCCCCTTGGTACGCACTCATCCACGTAGGGTCTTGACACTCATCTGCGTTCAACCGTAGCTCTTGTGATGAGAAATCTATCGAACAAATAACATGGTCTGTATCCTGAGGGATAAACATTTCTCGCACGTCGCCTTTAGCTATCTGCATAAGGTTGGGGCTGCTGCCGGTAGGACGGCGGGTCACTGTCCCGCAACTGTTGAGTCCAGGGTGTACAAACCCTCTGGATTCGCTGTACACGCCGTCTGCTCTATTACCTCCTGCTACCCATTTAGGGTACACGTTCCAGTATATTTTCATACGGGTGGACGCAGTTTTGTACTTCAATAAGTTTTCAAGCACATCTTTCTTCCAAGGCTGTTCGCTACAGTCATTCGCTATAGCGGTTTCAACTGCAGCCTCGTCTGTGGCTGGAGAGCCTGGCATGCTGTATTTTCCTCTCAAACTATCAGGTTTAACCTTAGTTCTGAGGCGTATAGGCAGCCCAAGTAAGACGTAAAACAAGTTTTGGTTCTGGTTGGGAGAGTCCATGTTTAACTCTGTACCCACTAGCTTTTTAGGAGAGTGCTCACTCAACACGCTTGTACAGTGCGCTAACAACTCTTTGTAAGCATCTCCTTCTCGCTTAACAAACGAAGAGGACGCGGGAGGAATCAATTTGACAAAATCCATATGCTTTTGAGCGTCTGTCAACTCATCCAACCAGTCCTCTATACCAGGCCGTGAAACCCGATCAAAGACAGGCAGTCCTAAGAATTTAGCCACTCTATTAAACCCCACTGTCGTTGGTAACCAAGGCTTGAAGTCAGAAACCTCTTCAAGGTCTTGGTAGAAACACCCTTCTTTCATACGAAGCTTCCTGAGCTTGCCTGACTCAACCACTGATTCTTTGGTGGCGTCCTTCAATCCTTGCGCTTTCATCTTGTAGTAGTCTGCTTGGTCTTCAAACAGAACGTCTACTGCTGCAAAGTTAGGCTCTTTAGCGTGCTTAGACAGCTCACCTTGGATGGTTTCCATAGTCTCTTTTAAAACTATTTCGTCCGCAGCCTTCATCCTTTCTACGGCTTTCAAGTCTACCGTTACACCATCTATGTGGGCATCTACCAAGACCTGTACAGCAGGGCACTCATAATCATGTATGAACGCACGGGTCCCCTCTAAGGAAGTCCTGTGCATAAAATGCTGATACAAGTGTCCGGTAACCACTGCATCATCCGCGCCATAACCGAGAACGTCCAGACCAGAGATACCCGCCATATCAGTTGCGCCCACCGCAGAGAGAGTGTCAGCATAAGATGTCTGACTGTAGTTAAGGTAGTTTCTACTAAGCGCTTTAAGGCCGACTTCGCCGTTTTCATCCAGGTGGTGTGCCAGTAATTTAGTATCATTCCAGTACTTTAAAGTGTGGTCCAAGTTGACTTTTGTTATGGTCCCTTCAAACATACAATTACCTGTTATGAACACCGCCCCTTGCCTTCTGACCATAAAGGCCCCGGAAGGTACGGTAAAACAGTACACCTTGCCGTTATGTAAAACTTCCAAAGGTTTCTCACCTCTGGGTCCGAGCTTACATTTATTTGAAGGTTTCAGCGTCCCTACAAAAATGTCTTTAGAGTTTGTCAAACCAAAAGCAGGCCTATTGTTATCTCTCCAAGAGCCTGAAATGCGCCACCCGGTTAAATGCGCCATCAATTGAAAAGCTTGAACATCATTGTCTTTAACGCTGTAAAAGACCTGACTGGACTTTTTCAAGTGCCCGTCCCAATGCCCGCTTTCACACAAGATAGCTTCTCTACAAGGTATGTTCAAATCCGCAACCCAAGGTCCGTAGCTCTTCTCAGACCCCAGCAAAGCCCGTATACTCCTTGTTACCTCACAGGCGTAAATGCACACAGTCACTGCTCTGCCGTTTTTGTCTTCCCTTACTATATGGTGGAGAGCTAACCGATCTAAAATGTCGATCAGCCTGTCTATCTTACGTTGCTTTTTAAGATGGAACCTACAATAAGCTCCTCGCCCAGAGAAGTTGCCGTCCGCCCTTATAGCTTCCATTAGGCGGCACTCAAGGCCGTTCATAACTATTAGGTTATTTGATTCGTACATGCCAGACAAAGGTATGTACACAGCGTTTCCGTGTTTTTGCGCCACATCCAACGCTGTCTCTGCTTTCCATTCCGGGAGGTCCGGCGTAGAGTGGAACACTCTGTGCTCTGGCGTATAAGAACCTTTGTGGTACAAACCCCCCCATTCCAAAAGGGTTTCAGACGTACTGACTATTTTCTCAGAGGGGTTAACAAAGCTTAACGCCTCCGTTACAGGGTCCCATTGCATTATCTGCTGAGTGTCTGTAGCTTCGTCTATCCGTACCCACCCCTCTCTTGTCAGCACCTCGGTATCCCCCGACAAGCAATTCTGTGCAACCATCTCTGTGTCCTTGCTTTCGATCCGCTTAATCATGTCCAGGACCACTGACTTGTCCACGTTGCTTGTGTCAGCGTGTTCTACGCTGAAGTAAAACACATGGTTAACGTTTCTCCCGAAAGCAAATGAGCACCCGGCTATCTTAGAGTTAAGCATGTCGACATACATACGAGGGCTGGCTGCATCTTTGTATTCTTTTATATTTTTATAGTCATACGTCTCGTAATCCCAAGACACAAAAGGGGTGTCTTCAAGCAACTCGCCAATTTTTTCCAAACTCTGAGACAGGTTATCTTCCGTAACCAACGTAGCTGAATAACAATCCTTTGTATACTTTTCATAAAGATCGGTACAGTTAGATGCCTCC
>QNFP01000227.1 GCA_003645535.1 Gammaproteobacteria bacterium
ATGAACAAAAAGGAACTGAAGCGCCACCTGATCTGCGGATACTGCCAGGGGCCAACCTTTGGTGGCTTCCGCACGATTGAGACAGTTGAGTATGCTATGACTTCTGGCCTAGCCCTGGAGCGCAGCAGGGAGCTGGTGACTATGTGCGATACCTGCTGGGACCGCACACCCAACACAATGCTTATTAGCGAGGATGATTCCAGCGTTCCGCACTGTCTTATGGCTGCACTGTTCACTCGCCTGGTGATTGTTGGTGAAACCTGCCCTGAAGGAGAGGCGGATTACCAGGGGTATGAACGACAGCAGTTTTTAGCCAGCGACAGATCGAACCTTGATGAAATCAACTTCCCCGAGGCAAAGGAGGACTACAAGGACGCTGACGGTAATTTTATTGCCATAGTGTGCCTGGCAGCGCTGGATGGCAATAATGTTGTGGTTGGAGTGAAGGCGTTATGAGCAAGAACGCGGATAAGTTCACGACAACCACACGGCCGCTTCAGATACCATCGCTGTGTGTAAATCGTGGTGAAACACTTTTTTCTCCGGCATCGTGCGCAGTGCTGCTGAATGCGCAGGTAGCAGAGATAGTTCGGCTTAAAAGAAGTCTCCAGCTGTGCCGTCGCTATAACGGGAACCATGAACATGAGTGTGATCTATGATGAAATCATGGCAGCCGCCCAGCTTGGTATGAATGGGAGTTCTCCACCAGGCCGGGATGCACGATAATAATAAGCCCGACGGGGCGTGTACCGAAAGGGGCTGCCACCCTCTTAAATGCAATAAAGGAATGTGAAAAATGACTGAATGCGAAGATGGGCCCTCCGTGAGTAATGGTGCCAAAAAGAATGAGGCTGTATTAAATGAGCCAAAGATGGCCCAAGAACTGAAACCATGTCCGTTTTGTGCGAGTAAGGATATACAGATAGATGCGCACCGAATGCCCAATTCACCCACAGGAGTTGTTTATTCAGTGGGATGCTACTACTGTGGCGCGACATTCCCCAACAGGTATAGTCGTCAATCGTTGGTTGATTCATGGAACACCCGCCCTATGGGCAACAATCGAGGAAATAAAGATGAAAAACGCACAAAGAGAAATGCCGAAATATGACTGCCACAAGCAAGTGTGGGCGCTAAAGATCGAATCTATTAATTACGACACTGAATCCGGGCAAAATACTATTATTCCGGCTGACGATGGGTACGCGCCATTTGAAATAGACACAAATTATCTTGATGCGCACAAGCCCCAGTCTGGCGGCTACTATGTGGTTTATAAGGATGGTTACAAATCCTATTCACCAGCAGCAGTCTTTGAGGATGGCTATTCACTGGCGTAAGTTTATGGCCAGCAGGTCCGGAATCCTTCAATTAGTGTTATTGGGTAACTCAACCGGGCTTGCTGGCCTTCATTATGCCGCGATCAATCTATCCTTATATCTCGACCACTTTGGCGCAGTGGCGGCTATATGGCTGGGCCAGCCGGCGTTTATTCTTGCAATAATGGTGGCGTGGCTAATTCCCGTGCATCGCGCCCATTCTGTTAGCGTCTTTTTTGTACCGCCTGCTTCAATGTAGTGATTGTTACGTTTGTTGCTATTCTGTGTTTTCCTGTCAGCCCAGTAACAATTGCTAGGAGAATATCCTTTATTATTGTCTCTGCGTTCCAGCGATAATCCGTCTGGTTTTTGGCCCATATCAGCATAGAAGTTTTCAAAACTCTGCCACCTATCACAAACTTTAATACCCCTGTTGCCGTAGTCTTTATGCTGGGTATGGTTTGGATTTGTACACCGATGCTTCATGGTGTTCCATATCCAATATTCACTACTGTTTTTGCGGATAGCGTTCTTTGTTCTGCCGTGTGTTGTTAGATTGTCATTTCGTAGGCATCCACAGCTTTTTGAGGAACCAGAGGAGAGTTTTACAACTCGAATATCACGGGAATTACCACAAGCACAAAGACATTGCGCTTTAACATTAGTGCCACCAGGCAGGATAGATAAAACCTTCCACCGACCAATGGTAGTGCCTATTATTTCTTGTCCGATCTTGCGATATTTACTAGCCATAGAAAGCCTCCGTGCTGTACATTTTACCAGCATGGAAACTAACCGCAAATTTATGTGCCGATTCTCTATAGTTGATGTCATTGACAGGCTAATCAAGGTCCACTGGCATTATTACGCCGTAGCTTCTTTTTTGGCTGCTGTGATTTTTGGCGCACTACAACCAGGGTGCTGCGGCCCTGTCGGATATGACAATTCCGGCGACAGTACCGCTCCCGCCTACAGATGGTCGGATTAGTTAAATGCCTTATCGCTCGACTGCACTGTAATTTTTTGAAGGCGGTTTATTCTCGACTGAATAGCATCGATCTCCTTCCGTTGTTGTTTTGGAGTGTAATGCCCGCTACCTCTTATGTTGTTGATTCTTCTTCTCATATTCTGAATATTCTTGTTTACACGGTTGATTTTACTTCGATAGCGCAGCTTTGAGGCGCTGTCTTTCTGCATGCTTCGGGCTTCCTCAAACTCACCCTGCTTTTTAGCATCGGATATATCAGCGTACACCTGATTGAGCTCACGAAGTCGGTCATAGTATATTTGAGTGAATTTAGTCGAATAAGGAACACCACTTCTCGCAAACCGCTTTATTACCGGATATTCAGTAATGTGCCTGGCGGGTCTCTCTGGAGCACCGCTGATGGGCCGCGTCACAAGCATGTCGGTAGCGCCAAGTATTGTGGTGCCAGCCCACCCCAGATACCCCCTCACCAAATGATCTATCTGTAGAGGTGATAGTGTGGCGCTTTCTGGCAACACTGCTGCTGCGGCTTTTGACAGCGCCTTGGCGGTATCTGTTGTAGTTGATCTCACTCTCCGCTCAGGAGAAAGTCTTTGCTGGGACATGGACTCGATATCACGGCCAGTAAAAAAGCTCTTATTGGCATATAGCTCAATTAAAGGCTTCGCTGCCTGCGGGATCGGGTTCATGCTAAATGTTTCCAGTAACGTATGTGACAGCCGCTCTGCAAACAACTTGCCTGTGGCCTCGTCGTCTATGAACTGCTGTAATACTCGCTCTGACATGGCACCGATAGCGCCAACCTCAAAGGGGCGTGGGAGGCGGAATAGCACGTCACTTCCCGGCAACTTAAACAAATGATATGCGTCTTTCTCCCACTCCTGGGCCTCCTCATAGTCATCGTCGTCGCGCATTGCCAGCATTAAGGCGATACTGGCCAGGGTGTACATGCCAACCACTGTGGCAAATTGCGCCTGCTGGTTTTTATCCATGGCCGCCCTGCTCAATTTATCAATCCCCTGCATCCTTGCATTAAGAAATGGAACAACTCTGGCCAGCGCCCTTACCGCCATAAACGATCCAGTTCGGGTGAAGTCCAGGTGATCGCGTGACTCAAAGTTTGCCGTCAATAGATCCTTGTCTTTTTCAAGCGCCTGCTCATAGTTGGCCGCCCTGTTCATGTTCTCTGTTCTTGCCCCAAACGCCTCATAAGCATCAAATGCCTTCTTTAGAGTCCCTCTCGGGTCCAGGATAGTATCTTTATTGACACCCATATCAACCAATCGCTTAATAGCTTCCGGGCTTGTGCCGTCAATATATCCGCTAGTACCAAACGCCCCGCCGCCGGCAAGCATTTGTATGAGTGTGTCGCTTTCTTTCCCTGCGGCTTTCCATCCCTGGGCAACATTTTTGGCAAAGTTTTTACTCATGGGCGCTACAGCAATGGCGGTTAATGTATCGCGCATGCCGTTAGCGATGCGAAACTCTGGGTTAAGCGTCACGCCCCTGGTCAGCGCCCTTTTGAAAACCCCCATCATTTTCATGGAACGGGTATTCAATCCACTCCAGTTCAGAGACACAAGCGAATCAAGGACAAGTGACCCGTCCTGATCGTCGTTCAGCTCAAACCATTGTTCCTTGCCATCTTCTCGCACATAGATGGCATCTTTGCTTTTTGCTTTGCTACTTACCTTTGTTGCAATGCCCATATCAACAGCGGCCTGCAATGCGTGACTGGCGGCCTGGTTTTTGAGCGAAGCGGATATTAAGTGGTTCCAGTTCATTAATACATTGGTCATTAAGTCGTTTAGCTGACTCGTCCCACCTTTCAGTTTTTTATATGCAGTCTGTTTAGCTAGACCACCCAGTGCCCGCGGGCCTCTTGCTTCGCCTTCTTCCAGGGTTCTGTAAAATGGCACATAGAAGCCCTGCTCATTCCATATTTTGGCTTCCTCCTCACCGATTAGTCCCGTATCAACGGCAACCTGAGTTATTGAGTTACCAAGTTTCTCGAATTCTTTACGGGTTGACTGGTAAACTTCCTCGCGGTTTCGGCCACCCGACATTTCCCCATCAGAAAGAGACTTGAGCGCTTCAATATCTTCAATCTCAAACAGGTTTTCTCGCCCTTCCTGCTTTAATCGATCCGCCCTGTACCCAGCCATCCATGCCAACCAGTCATCCATTTCACTACCCAGTGGCTTAATTATTTCCTGCAAGCCGCTGGTTTCAGTGTTTATGGCGATGGCATTTTCTTTAAGGTATGGCTGGCCATGCTTAATGATTGCCTCAACAGCCCCTGGCGCGGAGCTGGTTAAATGGGCCATCATCCAGGCCCTGTCATCCTCCAAAACATCTTTGAGTGACGCAAACTGATCCACCATTCCTTGCCGTAATTTGGTCTTGAATCGGTGTTTTGCGCTTTCCCACTTCGTTTTGAGTTTTTCGCTGGGCGACTGCTTTCCAAATCCACCGCGATCTATTGCGGCCTGCTGGCCTTCCGTGTATTCACGGGTTTCAGTTTCTTCTTTCCTAAACAGAATGTTGGAACTACCAGTGCCGGTGCCCTCCGCCCGAAACAGCGTCTGCCCGCGCTCCATGGCTGTGTTGGATAGGGTGGGGGTGATATCGATGCCTTGGGCAACAAAAGTTTCTTCTCGCCCAACACTTCGTCCTGTGATTTCTATGATCCCCTCATTGCTATCAGCGAAGTTTTCGAAATCCTTGTATGTGCTGGGTGGTAAATCCCTAAATTCAACAAAACCTTCCATGTGCACTTTGAGCTTATATTCTTCATTATCAAGACCTACATTGATCACGTCATCCATGAAACTAGTCATCTGCTGTGAGCTATCCCAGCCGAATGTTACCTTACCACGAACCAGCTCAACCTCGGCATTCCTTATATCGGCCATAGATACACCTGCCTTCTTATCCAGCTTGCGCGCCACCTTCTTGAACACGTTGGGCAGGTTCTTGTCGTAGAAAGCTATTAGCCCTTCGCCGCCTACTTCCAAATC
>QNFP01000228.1 GCA_003645535.1 Gammaproteobacteria bacterium
ATTTTTGATATAACCCGGTTTGATTTTTGATATAAAAAGACCGCCCCAATTTTCGTAACGCCCCTGGCGACGGATACTCCCTGATAAAAGCGACATCCCTGCTTACAGTGCCCGGGATATTAAACTTTCCTTATTAAACTTTCCTTATAAACCTGCCTTCAACGCAACAGGTAGTTTCTCCACTGGCTTTTTAATCAAGTTTAATAGCATGTTGCTTCGCGCCGTCTTTGCAGATTATAAAAGCCGCGATTATAAAACTTCCGGTGATATGAATCGCCGCATCGCACTAATTATCTAACACGCAGTGCTGAACCTGCTCAGGCATTATCGTGCTAAGGAACCACGTTAAATCTGTCAACACCATTACTTTATTAACAGTGGGATTGCAGATAAGGAGCGTCTATAATTCCCGCCCTCGCCGAACCATGCTCGATATTTGACACGCTGGCTAGTAAGCAACAAGGTTTGCAAATGACTGGTTTTTATAAAAGGTAAACAATGACTTACCAATTTATTCAATATCAGGTAATCGATTCACTCGCGCTGATAACCCTGAACCGTCCAGACAAACTCAATGCAGTTTCTCTTGGCATGCTGGACGAGTTGCATCTTGCCATTGACGCAGCTCAAACTGACGATCAGGTGCGAGTCATCGGGATAACAGGTGCGGGCAATAAAGCTTTTGCCGCTGGCTCTGATCTGGCCGAAGTGAAAGATCGTGACCTAAAAAAAGCACTGGAGCCGATTGTTCAGGGACTCGCTGAGAAACTAGAGCGTTGTAGCAAGGTAAGCATTGCAGCAATCAATGGTATTTGTTTTGGTGGTGGCCTGGAGGTGGCTCTAGGCTGCGATTTGCGCCTGGCAAGCCCTAATGCCCGGTTCGCTACGCCGGAAGGCAAGCTCGGCATTATTCCCGGCGGCGGAGCTACACAACGTTTGCCCCGTCTGGTTGGTCGCGCATGGGCTTTAGAAATGTTAATTATGGGTGAACCCATCGATGCCCAGCGAGCTTTGCATATAGGTCTAATCACCCGCCTCGTTGATAGTGATCAATTGCTACCCGAATTAGCACGCATGGCTGAGCATATTTCCGCCTTCGCACCACTGGTACCGCAATTCATGAAAGCGATGGTTAATTACGGAATGGAAGGCAGTAGTGCAGCTGGGCTAGCCCTTGAAAAATTTGCCCAAAGTGCGCTCTGCAGTACCGCCGATAAAGAAGAGGGATTATCTGCCTTCCTCGAAAAGCGTCCACCTATATGGAATAGAAAATAATTTTTACTGACAAGATAATTATTCTTTCTGACTCTTGTTAGCACACGCTTTCGTAGTGCTCTACTTCCGGGAAAGGATCGTAGTATTGATGTAGCAATGCACGCCATTGCTGATATTTCGCGGACTCTCTAAACCCCACCGTATGGTCTTCAGGTGTTTACCAGTTTACGGTAAGAATATATCTATTGCTGTTCTCTATGGACTTTTGAAGTTGATGCGAAACATAGCCGGGCATACTTAAAATAATTTTTTGTGCCTTGTAAAACACTCCTCAAATCATTTTTTCCTGACCAGGCTTAACATCAATAACTGCAACCTCTAAAATCACTGGTTGCTGCCACATTCAATATGGAAATGGACCGTCTTATTGCCTCATTTCTACTGTTTCTTTTGCATTATCTGGCTTCATTTCAAGTGCCAGGCCAGCCGTGTAAACGGTAATGGCCACCAATAACCCTGTGAACATTATTCCGATTAATCCAATCGTGATGGATATCATTTTTGATATTTTTGCTAATGGACGAATATCACCATAACCCACCGTCAATGCCGTTATAAAAGACCAATAGAGTGCATTGAATTTAGTCCAGCCTTCAATGCGACCGACTATTTGACCAAGAACTATAAAAAGTGACATAAGTATTACTAATAACGGCAGCGCCGTGGAAATGAGTATCAGGAATTCCGCAATAAAACGAAATGTAAAACCCATGTATTAATCTCCGCGTATTATTGAACCTATTGAGCAATATTATTTGAGTCCATTCTCTAAATATTTAATAGAAATATCGGGGTCTAGTTTTTCTTTTGGCCTACCCTGACACACTGCTAAGCCATCCGGCAATACCTACCACGTGTATCGGCACCACCCTGTTCGCTGTTCAAAAATGTTCTTTCAGTTTTTTTGAGCCGACTATAATAAGTCTGGTTAAGAATTTGGTTAATAATCTGGTTAATCAATTCTAACGTACTCAAAATCACCAGGCTGATCATTAATCCCCACTCGTGGCTCCGCAATCCAGCCTGCATATTGCCCCTTTTTAAGACAGGGTTGCATCAGCGACTGGATATAACTGTCATCAATTCCAGAACACAACCACTGGTCTCGCGTGGCATGCCACTGCTCTTCGCCAAGCACTTCGCCATCCGGGCTTATAAAATGTTCAGCGAATTCACCGATGCGGCGATTAAAGCCCTTATGTGCCAGAGTAAATTCAAACTTGATACCTGTCTTACGGATGATTTTGTTCCAACGATCAATGCCTCCGGAAGCATCCTTTATGTAGTCATCCAGCAGACGAGCATTAATCGCGCTTAGTGCGGTTTCTTCCTCTTCAACTATTTCCCCATCAACCACACGGGCAACCATGTATGTGTCTGCAGTCAACACATGATCATCATTTAATTTCGTTTCGCGAAAACGGCCTTTGATACCCGCTGTAAACGCGGCGGCACCATTCGTCGATACTTCCGCACCAAATAAATCCAGGGTCACAGCATAGTGGAAATTGATTTTTTTCTGTAAGGTCGGCAAATCAATCACCGCCAATTTGCGCACCGATTCAATATCGCTGGTATCGCTTATCCCAGCTTCATTCATGGCCTCACAGGTGCGCTGAATCACCCGACCCACGCCGTTTTCACCGACAAACATATGATGTGCTTCTTCCGTCAGCATAAAGCGGCAAGTACGTGACAACGGGTCAAAACCAGATTGGGCGAGCGCCTGCAACTGCATCTTGCCGTCACGATCGGTGAAATAGGTAAACATAAAAAAGGACAGCCAATCGGGAGTTTCCTCGTTAAAGGCGCCCAGAATACGCGGCTTATCTTTGTCGGAGGAGCGGCGCTCAAGCAGTGTTTCGGCCTCCTCCCGCCCGTCTCGACCAAAATATTTAACCAGCAGATAGACAATAGCCCACAGGTGTCGACCTTCTTCCACATTCACCTGGAACAGGTTGCGCATATCGTATAGTGAAGGTGCAGTAGCGCTGAGATAACGTTGTTGCTCTACAGAGGCCGGCTCGGTATCACCCTGCACCACCAATAGACGACGCAATAAAGCACGATATTCACCTGGGACTTCCTGCCAGGCAGGCTGACCTTTGTGCTTGCCAAAAGGAATAGTGCGGCCTTCTTCTTTTGGCGCCAGCAAAATACCCCAGCGATAGTCGGGCATTTTTACATGGCCAAATTTGGCCCAGCCCGTTGGATCAACACCCACAGCAGTACGCAGGTAAACTTCAAAGCCCTGAGTATCAACAGGGCCCGCTTCATTCCACCAATCTATATATTTCGGTTGCCACTTCTCCAGAGCCTTTTTCAGGCGCGCATCATTAGCAAGGTCAACGTTATTGGGAATCAATTCATCGTAATTGACTTCTACGACGGCATCACTGGGCGTACTTTTGCTCATTTTCGATCCTCTACGTTAGCGCCTTGTCTGGTTAATTGGTTATGGCTACACACGCTTCATATCATAATCGGGACGCGTACCGGTGCCATATAGCTGTAGTGCACCATGTTCGCCTACTGCATTAGAGCGCTGAAAAATCCAGTTCTGCCAAACGGTGAGACGGCCAAAAATTTTGGTTTCCATAGTTTCAGGACCGGCAAAACGCAAATTTGCCTCCATACCGCTCAGGCAGTCTGGCGAGAAGCTGGCACGCTCCTCCAGAAATAGACGGAGTTCATCATGCCAGTCAATAAAATCAAAAACGTAAGTCACCAGGCCCAATTCATCGCAGGCTTCTGCATCAAGGCTCTGTCCGATCATTGTTTTACAGTAATCGACCGTCTCTGGTTCACCGAGAAATCGGGTTTCCAGGCGGGAAATGCCATTGGCCATGGGGTAAAGACCAAAATTAGCTGCACTGAGACAAACCTTTGGTGCCGGGCAGTCATCATTTTCAAATTGGCCTTCAAGCATATAACTGCGGTCAACAGCGAACAATAATTCAGCCAAAATGCCAACAAAACAGCTACCCGGTTCGACATAGGCTAGCGTCGTGCGCGCCGTCAAATCGATACGCTTAAGTGTACGACGCCAATACAGCATAATTTCACGTAACAACCAATTGTTACAATTACTATTAATCAATTCGTCATAAGCCGCGACCAGACCGGGATCGCCTTCTGTTTTAAAGATAAGTGTACCGATTTCAAGTTCGTTGAGCCGGAGGTGCAATATCGCATCATCCAGTTGACGACATACCGCCAGCGGCCAGAACTCGGCTCCCTGAATCGCGGCCGTATCCACACTCATGTGGCTCACTATATCCGCAGTGTCGTCAGCATTGGGGGTTCTCACGGTAATAGTCGCAACGCGGTTGCCTCGCTCGATCTCGATACCGACATACTGGTAATTAATGCTATTTTCGTGCAGTTCTTTCAGTAAAGGAGTCAATGCAATACCACTCGCATCTTTCGGGCGATCTGAACCTGTGGTCATTTCGAGAGCTCGCTCACGTACAGCCTGTTTAAATTTGGAGCCCGCTACCACTTCATCCACCAGACGCCAGTCAACAGCACGCTGTCCACGAATACCTTCCTCGGTGGTACAAAAGACATCCGCGCGATCACGACGTACTTTGCGCTTATCAACAATTCGAGTCAGACCACCGGTGCCGGGCAATACGGCCAACAAAGGCACTTCCGGCAGTGACACCGAAGAACTACCGTCGTCAGCCATCATGATGTAGTCGGTAGCCAAAGCCAGTTCATAACCACCACCTGCGGCAGTACCGACAATCGCACACAAATAGCGTTGCCCGGAATTTTCGCTCGCATCCTCAATGGCGTTGCGGGTTTCATTAGTGAATTTACAGAAATTTACTTTATGAGCATGACTCGCCCCGCCGAGCATACGAATATTGGCACCGGCACAGAAAACTCTGTCCCTGGCCGAATCGATCACTACTGTTTTAACTTCGGGATGCTCAAACCGCAAGCGTTGAACTGCATCATACAATTCGATATCGACACCTAAATCATAAGAGTTTAGTTTTAACTCATAGCCTTCAAAGAGTGTCGCAGC
>QNFP01000229.1 GCA_003645535.1 Gammaproteobacteria bacterium
CGCCCCATAGCTCTGAACAAACCCGCGTCAAGGCCGCCGTTAACGTCGTCTTGCCGTGATCTACGTGCCCTATCGTGCCTACATTGACATGGGGCTTCAGCCTCTCAAATTTCTCTTTCGACATAACGCGCATCTCCTCTTGCAGGATCAATAAATAAATTACATAAAACTTCTTAAACGCTACTTACACTGTGGAGAAACATTCCCACACAAACATGGAGCTCATAACCGGATTTGAACCGGTGACCTCTTCCTTACCAAGGAAGTGCTCTACCGACTGAGCTATATGAGCCTCGCTTTCCCATGAAACCGATACCTGGAGCGGGTGGCGGGAATCGAACCCGCATCATCAGCTTGGAAGGCTGAGGTTCTACCATTAAACTACACCCGCAACACCTACCCGCTATTTAAGCCCAAACCGATTATTTATAACGCCTTTTAAAACAATCACTTACCTTAACACATGGTGGAGGGGGGTGGATTCGAACCACCGAAGCTTACGCGTCAGATTTACAGTCTGATCCCTTTGGCCACTCGGGAACCCCTCCCAGAAAAAGGGCGAGCATTGTCCGCGCTCGTCCTATCTTTGTCAACCCGCCGCTACTTAAAAAAGCAATACCCGTATACGGTCAATTTTGGAGCTGGCGAGAGGAGTCGAACCCCCGACCGGCTGATTACAAGTCAGCTGCTCTACCAACTGAGCTACGCCAGCAAAATTTTGCAAAAAAACGGAAGCGGGATTCTATTTGAACTGGGCCTACGAAGCAAATCAGATATGGGTCAAAAAATACCTGTTGGGAAGCCTGTTATTTGCGCCGACGCTTAATACAGGCGCTAAACAACGAACCTGGTCTCGGAACAAGTAGTGCAAATTAATGAGACTTTTTACCACAATCCACAGCTACTATTTCAAAGTCGGCATGAAGCCGGCCCATATCGAGCCAAAACTCTCGGGACAAAGAGTTTCGACCTCGCGACGAAAGAACCACCCAAAGACCAGACGGGATATTTGTTGAGGTGTCTATTTCGGTAACAAACCCGTCCACAGCCACGTCTTTTTGTCTGGCCTGAGCATTGGCCAAAGAATTAAAAAGCCCCAGGTTAATGCCGTTTTTTAACTCGCCATCGCGCGAAACAAAACTACCTATGCCACTAGAATGGAGTTCAAGACGCTTAGCTGAACTAGCTTCACCAGCCTCTAACGGGGGAATATACACCCAATAACCTGTCTGCACTTCCGTAGTAGCAGGCCTTTCAGCCACAACAGGCATCCCCAGCGCATCCATTTCACTGGTCAGTTTCTCAACGATTGCCTCATCTGCGACTGGACCTAATTTCCAGCATCGACTAGCGGATCCTGTATTACCCGCATGGTGGTTAGACGCTGTAGCGGCAACTCCACGACCAGAGTTAATATTAGCTAATAGAGGTGTCGGCTCTGCATAATCATCTAAAGCTTGCTCATCTACCACTTTCCCATCTACAAATAATGCCTCATCAGATACCGAACCGGCGAGCATTTCTACTTCCCCCGCCTCAGATAACAACGTCAATGAGGGTACATGGCCTGAGATCTGACTATGCTGAGCCTGTTTAGCCCTGGAATAATCGGGCTGAACGCCAAGCCAATAAAATATTATCAGATCACACAGCGCTATTGTCGCCAGAATCCATTTCATATGCTTTGACCTGACCCTGACCCTGACCGGCTTTCAAGGTAGCGCAAAACCGAGTCCTTCAAGCACCAGGTCAGGCAAATATTTAACTCTTTCCTTAAAATGCTCTAAAAAAGGCTGAGCTCCACCGCCGGTTAGCAACATTGTCGCTGAACCCTCAGCACTCTCCAGCTGACGAAATGCCCTGTCCACTAATGCCGCTGACATCACAAAACAACCATTGCCGACAGCATCGGCAGTATTGTGGCCGGGGCTTTGACTATAGTCAGTACTTTGTTCGAAACGCACATCGGCTGTACCTCCATAGAGAGCCTGAAACATCATATAAAGCCCCGGCACGATATATCCACCGCGGTGCTCCCCGCCAGTACTAACAAAATCCACGGTAAGCGCACTCCCCGCATCTACTATCAAGCAGGGTTTGCGTACCATATTCCAACCAGCAACAACCGCCAGCCACCGATCTACGCCCAGAGTCTCAGGCACCACATAGCCATTAGTAACACCAGCAGTGGCCTTCTGCGAAACGGCAAACTCTGCCTCCAGCTGAAAATATTTTTTGGTCCATTGTGCTAATTTGCGGGCAAGCTCAGCCCCCGCCACATTGACAACGCGCACTCGTTTTAAACCAGATCCGCAGGCTATTATAGTCGACCAACTAGCCTCATCATGAGCAACGACACCACTATGCTGGACGACTCCCTGGTTGACTATTCGCCATTTTATGCGGCTATTACCTGCGTCAACCTCAAGGATCACACCAGGCTCCGCAAACTGATTTCACCACCACTAAAAAAACTCCGCTTACCATCTATTTCCAGACAAATAGCACCACTATCTGAAACGCCACTGGCAATTCCCTCCACTACTTTGCCGGGCGTCAACAACTGGACTTTCTTGCCGTGATGGGCATCATAACCCTCCCACTCTGGCTTGTAATACTGGAAACCGGTGTCGGCATAGCCGGAGAGCAACGGCAAAAGCTCTGACAAAACCCTGCCGGCCAGGGCATTGCGAGTAACCGTTTTGTGCCCTCCCAGGTCTGACCATGGCTGATCGATCGCCGCTTCTTCAGGCATAGCAAAATTAATACCAATCCCAATCACCACCTGACAGCAGCCGACTGGATCACCGAGCATTTCAAGTAATATCCCGCCTACTTTGCGCCCGCCCAAAAGTATATCGTTGGGCCATTTCAACATCACATCTTCGACCCCAAAAGATTCAATCGCCCGACACATCGCTACACCTACTGCCAGGCTCAAGCCCTCCAGCACAACTGCGCCACCCTGAAATTCCCATATCGCTGATAAGTACATATTACGGCCGAAAGGACTAACCCACTGGCGTCCAAGCCGCCCGCGTCCCTGAGTCTGCATTTCGGCCATACATACATAGCCAGAACCGACTCGGTTTTCAATTTGTCGGCGAGCTATCGTGTTAGTAGAATCAACATGGTCGAGCAAGTGGAGTTCTCGCAGCAAGGTTTTTGAGCCAGGCGACAAGGCTTCGGTAATACGCTGCCGCGATAAAAGCTCCATACCACCCTCAATACAATAACCCCGGCCTTTAATTTTCTTTACGGGAACACCCCAGTCCTGCAATTGATTGAGATGGTTCCAGACGGCGGTGCGACTAATACCGAGTTGCTCCCCAATTACTGCGCCGGAAATCAACTCGCCGTCGGCCAGCATATCCAGCACCTCCCTCCAGGTTTTATTCATATTTTCACTTTTTTACAGTCACGTCTAAAATACCGTCACGAATTAGAGCTGATAAAGCCCACACCAAGGCCCAGGGCCACCACCGCAAACAAACGTTTCAGGTGTTTTGCAGGCAAGCGGTGCGCTAACAACGCTCCCAGACGAGCAAAAGGCACACTTGTTACCACGATACCAAGAAAAGCTGGCAGGAATACAAATCCCAAAGCACCTTCAGGAAGCCCAGTCACCTGCCAACCGCGGTAGATATAAGTCAACGCACCAAGCAAAGCAATAGGAAAACCCAGTGCAGCTGATGTAGCAATTGCGTTAGTTATGTTGACATTGCAATAAGCTAGATAGGGAACACTTAAGGAGCCACCGCCAATACCGAATATCCCGGATACAAAACCGATACCAGCTCCATTCCCTGTACCAACCAGCCGACCGGGCAATTCCCTGTGTGGCTTCGGGCTACCCCCGAGAGCCATTTGAAACGCCACAAAAATCAGAAAGGCTCCAAACAAGTTTTGCAGCGTAGAGCCCGAAAGTTCAGTAGCAAATACACTTCCGGCGACAACACCAAGACCAATCCCCGGTACCATCCACAAGGTTACCGGCCATAACACCGCTGCTTTTCTATGATGGGTATATATAGAGCTTAGCGATGTCACCACGATAGTCGCCAGCGATGTACCAATAGCCAGGTGGGTCAGTACTTCTTCGTTAACACCGCCTAATTTGAAACAGTAGATCAAAACAGGCACTACTACAGCGCCCCCACCGAGACCAAACAAGCCACCTATTAACCCGGCTAGAGAACCAGCCAGTAAATACAGGATTAAAGAATCCATAACAAATCACAAAAACAACTATTATCAGCCTGGTTATACAAAGCACACAATCGCGCCAACAACTATAAACCCTTTATGGTCAGCATTAAGTATCTCCCAATAGCGATGCCATCATGCGCGCTGTGCATTAACTACCGTTGTAGCAAGGTTGATTTGAATATTATTACTAGCACTAAAACGTCTTGCTAATGGAAAAACCTTCAGTATTGTAAAGTATTGAGCATGTCTGCTGAAGCAGGCATCTACAAAGGCAAACGTTTGCAATACCCTCGGTTATCGTGTCGTGGCTGCGGTGTAATGGTCAGATAGTAAAACGCCCTAAGCGGAGTCTGCCCCGTGTACGAAGCGTACGTATCAGGTATGAGAGTCTGCCCCACCAGGTGTATTGAGGCACCAAAGTCAGAGGAAGGCTTTAATTAAAAAAAAGTAAACAAAAAAGGCCCCTGCCGCAATGCGGCAGGGGCCTTTAGATTTAAAGCCTGGCGATGACCTACTCTCACATGGGGAAACCCCATACTACCATCGGCGATAACGCGTTTCACTTCTGAGTTCGGGATGGGTTCAGGTGGTTCCACGTCTCTGTGTTCGCCAGGCAAACTGGTTTGACTTCAATCTGATTCGATCGATAGCACCATTACCCACCCTCACAGGTGGAGGTACCAGAAAGCGTCAACAGCGCTTTCAGTACAAAAAAACAATGCATTGTCGAAGAATTAAGGCGAACGTGTCTGCACATCTATCCAGCTCAACATGTTTTTAGTTCAAATCCTGTTCAGATTTAGCTAAAAACAGCGCACACAATCGTTTCTATTATATGGTCAAGCCTCACGGGCAATTAGTACTGGTTAGCTCAACACTTCACAGCGCTTACACACCCAGCCTATCAACGTCCTGGTCTCGAACGGCCCTTCAGGGATCTCAAGGATCCAGGGAAATCTAATCTTGGAGGGGGCTTCCCGCTTAGATGCTTTCAGCGGTTATCCTGTCCGAATGTAGCTACCGGGCAATGCCACTGGCGTGACAACCCGAACACCAGAGATTCGTCCACTTCGGTCCTCTCGTACTAGAAGC
>QNFP01000230.1 GCA_003645535.1 Gammaproteobacteria bacterium
GGCCCCAGTGGCTTCGACGAGGGCGATTAGTCCGGGGTAATCATCCAGTGGAGGGGCAAAGGGGTTGCCTTCTATATTGAATTCTACGCTGGCGTACTGGCCGGTTAACTGTGCCAGTTCGAGCACATCTCCAGGGCGTATATGACGCTGGTCGGGGCGAGGGTGCACAGTGATGCCATCGGCACCGGCGTCAATACAGGTCTGCGCGTACGCGGCGACATCGGGGTAGTTGCCTTCACGGGAGTTACGGATCAGCGCGATTTTGTTAACGTTAACACTGAGCGCGACCAATTTAGACCTCGACAATTATGAGTGACACCTGTCAATTGCGTGCCTTTGAGATGATGTGCCGCTATATACTGTGTGCTGCCAAATAATGTGCTGTAACGGCTTTACGGATGATGCTTTCGCTGACCCCAGCTTAATCGATGCAGCGTTACTGAGTGTGGCCTAAATTAACAGCTCATGCCCATTCAGAAAAACCACGGCGTTTACGTTTTAAGCGGGGCAACAGGATACTCAGCAGCGCACCCATAAATACTGCCAGGGCACCATAGAAAAACCATTTCTGGGTATTGTTGTTGGCCATTTGTGCAGTGGTGGCTTTCAACAGATCTATTTCGCTCTGCAGCATGGTATTTTGTTTAAGCAATTCCTGGTTTTGTGTGTGCAGGTTGATGGCGTTGGCGGAGACCTCTCGAATTTCCGTCAGCCTGGATGATGTGTCAATATTTTCTTCCTGCAGCGAAGCCAGTTGAGCTTTCAGCTCAGTAGCCTCTTGTTGGGCTGCATCCAGCGCGCCGCTCATTTGTTGATTTTCCTCGCGGAAGGATGCATTTTGTTTGCGCAATTGGACAACCTGAGTGCGGGCTATCGGCTCGGGGGTTAAATACTGGCTTTCAAGCCAGCCTTCCAGACCACTGGGCGTAGTAATGTGACTCCAGCCATCTTTTGCTTCGATGACATTTAGTTTCAAACCTGCTTTCAGGCCCCTATGGACAATGGCACAGCGACTGCACGGTGTCTTGCGCAGCGGTACGCGCAGCTCATCACTAATATAACTGGTTGCTGCCATGGCCGGCAGGGTAGTGGCAAGCAGAGTGATAAGGCAGACGAGTCGATACATCCCGTTGAATCCTGATCGAGCCAATGGAACATACGTTAATGGAGCGTAAAAGGGAAAAGCCTGCTTCTTACGTATATAAAACTTCATGGCAGAACCTTTTTAAAGGGTTTTACAGTGACCGAGGTATAAACACCGGCAGCCAGGTAGGGATCGTCATCAGCCCATGCCTGTGCGTCTTCCTGGGATGAAAATTGGGCAATAATAATGCTGCCGGTAAAACCAGAGTCACCAGGATCGTTTGCGGCAATGGCCGGATTCGGACCGGCCACCAGTAACCGTCCGCTTTGTTTAAGACTTTCCAGGCGCGCCAGGTGCGCTGCTCGGTTTTGTTTGCGTAAGGGCAGGCTGTTATCCCCGTCCTCACAAACGATACTAAACCACATCAATGATTATCCTCTTTTGCTGGCGGATGCTTATGGTGTTTCATAATGTCTTCGAAGGGCATCCCCGTCAGGTGTGTAATACCGCGAAACAGGTAGATCATGGCGACCAGCATGACCAGGGTCGCTGGCAACGCAATGACCGGAAAACTTAGCGCGGTCATTTTGCCCAGTTGGGCATTGTACTCGATACTGCCGGGTTGACTGGTGACAATGAATCTTGCCAGTAAATAATTCAGTGTCGACGAAAGAAAGAATGAGCCGGCAATAATCCATGAGGCGATGATCAGCATTTTCTCAAAGGCCTGCTTGCTGTGCTGATCGGCCAGCGCGGCTTCGACTTTTTCTGTTTCAATGACCGCATCATTAAATAACAGGGTACGCACCAGAGGATAACGGGTTTTCAGGGAAAAGACGGTGGCCAAACCAAAGACAGCGGGCACAGCAGCTTCCTTTATTGCCAGATAACGGGGGTCGAGACCTAATAAGCTAATGCCACCGGTGAGAAATATACTAAATACCCCCAGCCCCGAGAAAAAGTTGATTTTGCGGCGGCGATGGAAATCTCGTAAGCCATAGCTAATAGGGAATAGCAGTGCTACAACAATGCCCCAGGTGGTGCCAAGGTGTTCTTCCCCGCTGAGTTTTACGAGGATTAACGTCGGTATTACCACATTGAACACCAGGTTGATCAGCATATTTTCCTGCTGCGGTGTCTGTTGATCTGTTGTACTACTGCTCATTGCGTCCTTACTGTCATTAGCCAGGTTCATTTACGGGGATTTTACCGGTTCCGCTCCATTTTGACACTGACAAGTGCCCATACAGCAATAAAATGCTGGGTCTGGACAGTTTGCCCCCGCTATCAGATCAAGTATGGGGTCATCAGGCTCTGCGCAGGTATCGTGTTTTGGCGCAGAAGGCTTTATAGTCGCGGGCTCCCTGGTCAGGCCAGTACTTCCTGTGGCTCAAACGCTCTACATACATCCTGAAAATCCACAGAACCGCCTGGTAGAACAGGCTGTAAAGGTGATCAGAGCCGGTGGATTAATCATTTATCCCACCGACTCGGCCTATGCCATCGGCTGTCATCTGGGCGATAAGGCCGCAGTAGATAGGATTCGTCAAATTAGGCAACTGGATAAACATCACAATTTCACGCTGGTATGCAGTGATTTGTCTGAACTGGGTGTCTACGCGAGGGTAAACAATCAGGTGTTTCGTCGTTTGAAAGCGAATACTCCCGGTCCTTACACATTTATTCTGGAGGCAACCTCCGAGGTACCCCGTCGTCTGATGCACCCCAAACGCAAGACCATAGGTTTGCGTGTGCCGGCCAACGCTATCGCTCAGGCGTTGCTGGCAGCGTTAGGCGAGCCGCTGATGAGCAGCACCCTTATTATGCCGGGTGATGAATATCCTTTAACGGACCCTGAGGATATACGTGATCTGCTCGAAAAGCGTGTGGATATAATTATTGATGGGGGTTTTAGTGGCATGGAGCCGACGACGGTTATTGATCTGAGCGGCGATGCGCCTATATTGCTCCGCCGCGGTATGGGGGATGTGGCCGCTTTTGATTTGTGAGCATTTTGATTTGTGAGCACTGTTTAGCCGTTGCAATAACGTATAATGTTGAGGCCCGACTGTGTGATCGCGACCGGAAAAACCTTTGAATACAGAAACAGCAACTGTGGACGCCGACCCTGACAAAACGGATGGCGCTACCGGCAAGCTAACATCACCTGAGCAGGGCGAGATGCCCTTCGCTATCGTCAATGGTGAGCAGTTCACTGCCTTACCTAAAGATCTTTATATTCCACCGCAAGCGCTCGAAGTGATTCTTGAGGCATTTGAAGGCCCCCTCGATTTATTGCTTTACCTGATTAAACGACAAAACCTGAATATCCTTGAGATTGATGTTGCCGATATAACGCATCAGTACATGACATACATTGAGATGATGGAGGCCATGCGCTGGGATTTGGCCGCTGAATACCTGCTCATGGCGGCGATGCTGGCGGAGATTAAATCGCGCATGTTGTTGCCCCGACATAGCGAAAGTGAAGATGAGGGTGACGACCCCCGCGCCGAGCTTATTCGTCGACTACAGGAATACGAACAGTTTAAGCAGGCAGCGGAGGATATCGATGAATTACCTCGATCTGGCAGGGATACCTTCGTTGTTGAAATCAGCGCGCCGGAACGCGGTCAGCAGAGGCCTCAACCATCAGTATCTATACAGGAACTGTTGGTCGCACTGGCGGACATCCTGCGACGGGCTGAATTAATGGAAAGCCACCACATAACTTTCGAAGTTCTATCTACCCGTGAACGAATGAGTCAGGTTCTTGAGCGACTACAAGGCAGGCGCTTTGTGCCTTTTGTAGAGTTGTTTAAGTCAACGGAAGGACGCCACGGTGTCGTGGTGACTTTTCTGGCGCTGCTAGAGCTGGTAAAAGAAGCCCTGGTGGAAATTGTACAGAGCGAACCCCTGGGGCCAATCCATGTTAAGGCGAGAACAAACTGATGCAGGTTGATCAGCTGAGAAATATTATTGAGGCGGCTTTGCTGGCCGCCGGCCGATCACTCAATGTGGTGGCTCTGGAAAATTTATTTAGCGAAGCAGAATGCCCCCAGCGAGATGAAATTAATGCCGCGCTGGAGGATATCGAAGCCGACTGTAAGGGCAGGGGGTATGAGCTAAAGCGTACTGGCAGTGGCTATCGCTTCCAGGTTCGCCAGGAGCTGGCGCCGTGGATCGATCACCTGTGGGAGGAAAAACCCAAAAAATATTCGCGAGCCTTGCTGGAGACCCTGGCGTTAATAGCCTACCGCCAGCCTCTTACTCGCGGTGATATCGAACAGGTGCGTGGTGTGGCAGTGAGTTCTGAAATTATCCGCACCCTTCAGGATCGGCAATGGGTACGCTCGGTGGGACACCGTGATGTTCCCGGTCGACCGGCTCTCTATGCAACCACGAGAAACTTTCTTGATGATTTCAATCTACAGGGCCTCGATCAACTGCCCCCATTGAGTGAAATTCGCGATAGCGATTTTTTCAATAATGAACTGGGTTTAGTTACTGGGGAAGTAGTTACTGAGGAAGTAGTTGCTGGAGAAGAAGAGAGCCAAGAGGCACAGGTTGGCGATTTCGCTGAGGCTATCATCACTGAAAATATAGAAGAAGATGAAACTACGGAAGTCGGCGCTAATCGGGCAGATGCCGGGGCTGAAGAACCTGTAGAAGAACCAGTAGAAGGCGTATCCACAAAGGAGAGCCATATCGGCATGGATACTACGGATATCGATGCTAACGATATAGATTTATCGAATGTGTCACCCATAATCCCGCGGAATACCAATGAGTGAGAAAATTCACAAAGTGCTTGCCCAGGCAGGCCTGGGGTCTCGGCGCGAAATTGAAAAATGGGTAGCAGCGGGGCGTATTTCCGTCAATGGCGTTAAGGCTACTATTGGTGACAGAATCGAGGCGGATGATCGTGTTGCAGTGGATGGCAAACCCGTCAAGTTGGCGCGCCGCGATAATGCTCTACGGGTACTCATTTACAACAAACCGGTTGGGGAAATTTGCACGCGCAATGATCCCGAGGGTCGTCGTACCGTATTTGCCTCATTACCACCGATAAAAAATAGTCGCTGGATTACCGTGGGTAGACTGGATATCAACACCAGCGGCCTGCTGCTGTTCACCAATCATGGTGAATTAGCGAATCGCCTGATGCATCCATCCTA
>QNFP01000231.1 GCA_003645535.1 Gammaproteobacteria bacterium
GCCAAGGAAACAAGCCGAACGTACGCCGCTACACAGTTTGCCCTGTTTACTGCCCTTGCCGCGTTGCCACGCACATTTGCCAATGCCAGTACCGGGGCGATTGTTGAGAATATTGGCTGGGTAGACTTTTTCCTCCTGTGCGCTGTTATTGCGCTGCCGGGGATGTTGTTGCTGTTCTGGGTGGCTCCGTGGAGTGAAAGAAAGTAATTAGAGTCGCACTTTTAGTCTCAGGAACGGGCGCTCGACAAGATACCAGGAGAGCAGCGTCAAAATAATCAGTGAAATGAACGCAATAGTTGCCTGCCACAAGCTGGATTCGATTTCACTGCGTGTGGAAACGAGGCTGAATATGGGCATATGCCATAAATAGAGTCCATAGGATATCTTTCCAAGCCAGCGTAATATCGCCCAATCAAAATAAAGTTCTCTCTCCCCGCCTTGATCAACTGCGTGAAAAATGAGCACTGATGCCAATATCGCAATCAGGGTAAAACCTCCCATGTAGAGAAAAGGGCTCTCCCTGTTAAAACTGAGCACAGACAAAAGAAGGATTGACGCTGCGACAGGGGAGAGTATTCGTATGTTTGGAATGTTCAGCAAGTTTCTGGACAACAAATACGCCAGGAATCCACCTGTCAATATGGAATCAATTCTAGTATCTGTCCTGATATAGACAAAGAGCCAGTTTGTATCTATGTGCCACAGGTAGGCACGCCAGACAGCAATCGCAGTAATAATAATGAGTAAAGAAGCCACCAGAAACCGGGCCTGGGTCATAAACTTTAGCAACACTGCTAGCAGCACCGGCCACAGCAAATAAAATTGCTCCTCCACAGCCAGGGACCACATATGACCAAGTCCCTCAGGCGTACGCAAAGTGCTGATGACAAACCAGTTAAAGTAGTAAAAAATGAGCGCGAAAATAGAGTCTAGATCCAGTGTCTGAACCTGGTTGCCAATTAGGGTATAGGAATAATAGATCACCAGAAGAAGGAGCAGTGCTGGAAATAACCGCAGGATCCTGTTGAGGTAAAAAGACTTGTAGTTCAATCGGCCTCGCCGCTTGATGCTACCCAGAAGAATATGCGTTATCAGAAACCCGCTCAGTACAAAGAACAGGTCAACACCTAAAAAACCACCGGGAAACCATGTTAACTTTGCATCGAAGAAATAATATTCTGCGTGCATCAGGATAACGAAGAGCACAGCAATTCCCCGGATTGAATCCAGGGCCGGGTTGTAGCCTTCAGGGTGTATATTTTGTGGTGCCGTGTCTACGTCATCTCCCCCATCTCTCCCAAAATCAACTGTAAGGTGTATGATCACCACATTCAAGGGCGTGGGGATCGTAAGTGCCGATTCTGGCGTTATTTCATCCAGCGTGATTCTAGTCAATCAGCAGTGTTGGCTATATACTGGTGTAAGCTCGATGTTTGGCGGGCTTTCCGCCTACTCGGCTTCAATAAAGAATTAGTGAAATATGGGTGACACAGAACGACTCATTTGTATTCTGGGCATGCACCGTAGTGGTACAAGTTGCGTAACAGGCTCACTTCAGCAGGCCGGATTATTCCTTGGGAACTGCCATACCTGGAATCCCCACAACAAGAAAGGGAACAGGGAAAATCAGGATTTTGTCGACCTGCACGATGATGTGCTGGCGGCGAATGACGGCGCGTGGGACAGACCACCCAGAAAGGCAGTATGGAGTTCTGCGCAGTTGGAGCGAGCCGCTGAGTTACTCCGGGATAATCGTAGTGAGTCACCGCTGGGCTTTAAGGACCCAAGGACACTTTTAGTATTAGAGGGTTGGAAGCGGGTTTTCCCTGAAATACAATTTGTGGGGGTAGTGCGCCACCCCAATGCGGTTGCCCAGTCGCTGCAGAAACGCAGTGATATGCCCGCAGAACAAGCTCTGACCCTGTGGTATGCCTATAATCGGGTACTGCTAAAAGAGTACAGGAAAAAGTCCTTTCCCATTCTGTGTTTTGACGAAGACGAGGCACTATTTCACAGGAAGCTTGATCGAGTGGCCGGACAATTAGGTTTGAATAATGGAAGGGGTGAGCAGCGATTCTATGATGGACAACTCAAGACCTCGAATAGTAATCTGCAACAGATGGAGAGGGCGCTACCCTGGAAGGTCAAGCGCCTGTATAAGCAGATACTCAAGCGCTGTTTATAAGGTAGTGGGCTGAATGTTAGAGCGGATAAAACGACTATTTTCCAGAACTGGTGAGCCGGAGGTCAGGCCTATTCTCAGTATTGTCATGGTTGTTTATGATATGCCCGCTCAGGCGCAAAATACGCTGATCTCTCTTAGTACGGAATATCAACAAGATGTTTCTATGGATGATTTTGAGGTCATCGTCGTGGAAAATGAATCCTCAAACTTGATAAACAGTCAGTTTATTGAGTCTCTACCACGAAATGTTCATTATTATAAACGCAAGGAAACCCAGCCGACCCCGGTTCACGCAATTAATTTTGGGGCGCTTATGGCCAAGGGCGATTATATATGCCTCATGATAGATGGGGCACGCATGCTGACCCCGGGCGTGGTTAAAAATATATTGCTGGGTCACCGGGCCGTTGAGCAAAGTGTTGTTTCCGTCCCGGGATATCATCTGGGCGATAAGTTGCAACAGGAAAGTGTCAGCTCTGGTTACGGACTCGAAACAGAACGTGAATTGATGCGCTCTATTGGGTGGCCCGAGGAGGGTTATCGATTATTTGATATAGCCTGTTTTAGCGGTTCATCGGCATCGGGTTTTTTCCTTCCAAACAGCGAGAGCAATTGCATTAGTGTGCCGCGCCAGCTCTGGCACGATCTGGAAGGCTATGATGTGCAATTTGATTTGAGGGGCGGAGGGTTAATAAACCTGGATTTTTATAGACGGGCTTGTGAGTACCCAGGTTTGCAACACGTTATTATTCCCGGCGAGGGAACCTTTCATCAGTTCCACGGCGGTGTAACCACAGGTGGAGAAGAGCGGGAGGTAAGAGCGGCATATATCGAGGCCAGCAAACAGCAGTACAGGGAGTTGCGGGGTAAGGACTATTCCAGCCCTGTTACGCATCCAATTTATTTGGGTCAGCTCTCTGAGCAGTCACAGAAATTTTTGCATTTCTCTTCAGGGAAATGGCTGAGATCGAGGGGAAAGAAGCCGTTGGAGGAGTTCAATTGATGGCGGATTCGGCTCGACCTTTGCTGTCAGTTATTGTCATTGGATACAAAATGCCGAAGCAGCTGGCGCAGACACTGTACACGCTTTCGACGGCTTACCAACAAGGCGTCACAGAGCAGGAGTACGAAGTTGTAGTAGTTGAAAACACATCAAGTGAGGACTTTGATGAGTCTATTTTGCCGGGGCTGGGCGGCAACTTTCGCTTTTTCCGCCGAGATGAAAGGTCACATACACCGGTGCCGGCAATAAATTTTGCATTTGAGCAGTGCCGAGGCCAGGCTATAGGTCTGATGATTGATGGTGCCCGCATGGTGACACCGCGGGTAATCCAGTACGTTTTGATGAGCCAGCGAATTTCCCCTGATTCCTTCACCGTGGTGCCGGGTTACCACCTCGGAGAACAGGGGCAGCACTTCAATGTCAGTAATGGTTATGACGAAGAGGTTGAGCAGCAACTTCTGGATTCAACTAATTGGAAAGACAATGGCTATGAACTTTTTTCCATAGCGGATATCAGTGGTGCAAACCCGAATGGCTATCTACAGCCGATTATGGAGTGCAACTGTATGTTTGCCTCTGCATCAAGCTTCGAGAGAATTGGTTTTGCAGATGAGCGTTTTACCTTTCGTGGAGGGGGCGCAATCAATCTCCATATGTTCAGGAGTTTGGGGATGTTACCCGCCAGTAAATTGATTGTTTTACCAGGGGAAGGTTCATTTCACCAATTCCATGGTGGTGTTACGACCTCCGAATACGACGGTCTTGAGCGAGAAAGGGCTTCACACAGGGCACAGTTGCAGGAACTATGGGGCGGTGAGTTTCACAGTCTGCGAAGAGAGCCTGTATTGTTCGGCGCGATAACTCCTCTTGCACAGGATTATCTCGCGTTTTCCGTGGATCGCTCCAAGAAAAGGTATAAGCGATTCAAGGCTCGGGGCGATCGCTTGTGGGAGGATGATAATCAACTTGCGATGGAATTTCGTAAATAGAAAAATCAGGAATTAATTATGGCCACAAACATATACTTTCCCCCGTCCTTAAGGGGGTTCGAGCCTAAAAGAATGGTATTTAGCACCTGGGTTGATCACCTGCCATTTGCCTATGATCTTGTAGAGACAATTAGGCCAAAGCTACTGGTAGAACTGGGTGCTTACAATGGGCTGTCTTTTTTTGCTTTCTGCCAGTCGATGTTGGAAAACAATATCGATGGAGTTGCTTACGCGGTTGACTGTTGGGAGGGAGACAAGCATACGGATGCGTACGATGGGTCTATTTATAAGGGTGTTCAAGATCATGCGCGTGAGCACTACAGGGGTTTCACCTATCTGTTGAAGATGTATTTCAGTGAAGCATTACAACATTTCGAGGATGACAGCATCGATCTATTGCATATTGATGGCCTGCATACTTACGATGCCGTCAAAGAAGATTTTTCCAGCTGGTATCCCAAGGTTAAACCGGGTGGAATAGTATTATTTCACGATGTTATGGCGAAAATAAAAGATTTTGGCGCCTGGAAGTATTTTGAAGAGCTGGAAGAGGAACACCGGGAAGTTTTTAAGTTTTATCACGGTTTCGGCCTGGGTGTTATCAGAAAGCCTGGTGGCGAAAGAACGGACAATCAATTACTGGACATCATGTTCTCAGAAGATGAAGAGGACAGAAATGATCTGCGCCGGTTCTATACTCATGCCAGTCATTTCCTTGAGGCAAAGCGCCAGGTCAAGCGTTTTAAGCCCAAAGCTGGACAGGGAAATCAAGGTGGGCAGGGGAAATCAGGCACAACTGATTAATATCAGAATCGGGCGGGTGCGGGAGAGTTTTTAGTGGGCGTAATCTTGAGGTCGAGTGTATGCACATAGCTTTGTACAACTATCGACTTCTGGCCTTTCTTTTTCTAGGCCCTTTGTTGCTAGCCTGTTCGCCTTCACCCGACACTGGGCCTAAAAAGAACGCCAGGCCCAATGTTGTTCTTATATTAATAGACGACATGGGCTTCAATGACCTGGGTGCCAACGGCAATCGCGAAGTTCACACACCAAACCTGGACTCACTGGCTGCC
>QNFP01000232.1 GCA_003645535.1 Gammaproteobacteria bacterium
GGATATACCGTCGTTACTTGAGCGGCGCCTGATTCGTTAGAACTATCCCCGGAAAATCCCAACCTAGCTCCTGATTTCTGGCAAACACCTTTTAGACTCTCAGTTGCCAGCCAATACCTGCCATTGCCCTCATTCCCACTCAATAGTCGCAGGTGGTTTGCTGGAAACATCATAAACTACCCGAGATATACCAGAAATTTCGTTGATGATTCGATTCGATACCCGCTCGATAAAATCATAGGGCAAATGCGCCCAGCGGGCGGTCATAAAGTCGACAGTTTCAACAGCGCGTAAAGCTACTACATATTCGTAGCGCCGAGCATCGCCTACCACACCCACGGATTTAACCGGCAGGAAGACAGCAAAGGCCTGGCTAGTTTTGTGGTAGAGGTCAGCAGCGTAGAGCTCTTCTATAAAAATATTATCCGCTTCGCGCAAAAGGTCAGCATATGACTTTTTGACTTCGCCAAGAATACGTACGCCAAGACCGGGGCCGGGGAAGGGGTGGCGATTGACCATATCGTAGGGCAGGCCCAGCTCAAGACCAATTTTGCGTACTTCGTCTTTAAATAACTCTCGCAGTGGCTCAACCAGCTCCAGCTCCATATCATCGGGTAAACCACCAACATTATGGTGGGATTTAATGAGGTGGGCCTTACCGGTTTTGGATCCCGCCGACTCAATAACATCGGGATAAATAGTGCCCTGTGCCAACCAGAGCACATTTTCCAGACGCTTCGCCTCGGCATCGAAAATATCTATAAATGTACTGCCAATCACTTTCCGCTTTTGCTCTGGGTCTTCAACACCTTTTAGACCATCCAGAAATTGTTGTTCGGCATCGACGCGAATAACTCGTACGCCCATATTACGGGCAAACATGTCCATGACCTGGTCGCCTTCGTTCTTGCGCAGCAAACCATTATCAACAAACACGCAGGTTAATTGATCGCCGATTGCCTGGTGTAACAGGGCCGCGACCACAGACGAATCGACACCACCAGACAAACCCAGCAACACCTTGTCCGTGCCGACCGTAGCCTGCACTCGCTCTATCGCATCGCGGATAATATTTTCAGCGGTCCATAGCGACTGGCACCCACATATGTCGTGCACGAAGTGGCTAAAAATACGTTGACCTTGCAGCGTATGTGTTACTTCAGGGTGAAATTGCAGACCGTACCAATGGTTTTGCGGATGGTACATACCGGCTATGGGGCAGGATTCGGTAGTCGCCAGAAGCTGAAAACCCGCCGGCAGCTCTGTTACTTTATCTCCGTGACTCATCCACACATCAAGTAGACCTGCACCATCAACGTGATCTACATGATCTTTTATGTCTTTCAATAACGCGCTGTCGCCATGCGCCTTAACCTGTGCGTAACCAAACTCACGTTTGTCTGACAAGGCCACGCTGCCACCAAACCGTTTGGCCATCAACTGCATGCCGTAGCAAATTCCGAGCACAGGGATTTGTAAATCAAATATCACATCTGGCACTTGCGGTGCGTTACCTACCGTTACCGATTCCGGACCACCCGAGAGGATAATGCCGGCCGGCGCAAAATCCCGAATACTCTCCGGCTCGACTTCGTCATGATAAATTTCGCAATAGACGCCCGCTTCGCGCACTCTGCGAGCAATCAACTGGGTATATTGCGAGCCGAAATCAACAATCAATATTTTTTGTGCGTGTATATCATTGCTCATAAAATCTGGCCAAGCCCTTGCCCTGTACATGGGTCTGTTAGCAAACAAAAACGCAGCCTAATGGCCCCGTAATGATATTTCCCTAAATAATTTACGTGCACGAATCTTCCTTAGCGTTCACCGACAGGATAATTCGGCGCTTCTTTTGTAATACGGACATCATGTACATGGCTTTCCCCCATGCCAGCACTGGTCACACGTACAAATTTGGGAACACTACGCATTGTGTTCATGTCTTTACTGCCGGTATAACCCATTGCCGAACGCAAACCACCCATCAACTGGTGAATAATCGCTGCTACTGGTCCCTTATAGGGTACTCTGCCTTCGATTCCTTCAGGCACCAACTTCTCGACACCGGCACTAGCATCCTGAAAATAACGATCACTGGAACCATCACGCTGAGCCATCGCACCCAGTGAACCCATGCCCCGATAAGCCTTATAGGTCCTCCCCTGAAAGAGTTCGATCTCCCCTGGAGACTCCTCTGTGCCGGCCAATAGTGAGCCAACCATGATCGAGTCGGCACCAGCGGCAACAGCCTTGGAGATATCGCCAGAAAAACGTACACCGCCGTCTGCAATCACGGGGATATCTGAATCCTCCAGGGCTTTAACAATATTAGCAATAGCCGTAACCTGTGGTACGCCGACCCCGGTAACAATCCGTGTCGTACAAATAGAACCTGGACCAATACCAACTTTGACAGCGTCCGCACCCGCCTCGACCAAAGCCAGCGCCGCTTCCGCCGAGGCAATATTGCCACCGATAACCTGCATATCAGGGTAATTGTTTTTTATCCAGCGAACTCGTTCTAGTACATTCAGGGAATGGCCGTGCGCTGTATCAACTACCAGCACATCCACACCGGCAGTTATCAAAGCTTCAACACGTTGCTCAGTATCCGCGCTGGTCCCTACCGAAGCACCCACTCGCAGACGGCCCTGATCATCCTTGCAGGCATTGGGAAAACGCTCAGCTTTGTCGATATCCTTCACGGTAATCAGCCCACACAAATCAAACTGCTCATTGACCACCAGCACTCTTTCGATACGATATTTATGGAGTAGCCGCTTTACTTCTTCCGGGTCTTCTCCTTCCGAAACAGTGACCAGCCGCTTTTTGGGGGTCATTACCGATGCAACGGGCAGATCCAGATTGGTTTCAAAACGTACATCGCGGCGGGTGACTATACCCACTAGTTGACCATTTTCGAGTACCGGTACACCGGAAATATTATTTTTCTTTGTCAGTGCGACAAGCTCTCTTATCGAGGCATCAACGTTTATTGAGATGGGATCCTTGACCACACCACTTTCAAATTTCTTTACTGCACGAACTTCCAGCGCCTGCTCAGCTGCCGACATATTCTTGTGAATAATACCGATACCACCTTCCTGTGCGAGAGCAATTGCCAGGCGGGATTCAGTCACCGTATCCATAGCGGCTGAAACAAGTGGAATATTGAGGGTGATTTGCCGAGTCAGACGAGTGGTTAAATCTACATCCGTAGCAACCACCTCGGAATAACCGGGTAAAAGGAGGACGTCATCAAAGGTAAGTGCTTCCTGATCAATTCGCAGCATGATACTCCGCTTAAAACCTGCATAGCCGTTGGAAGCGCCCCATTATATCCCGCGTAGACAAAACGGTAAACTCAGCAAAGGCCTTATTGATTAACTGACAATTAATGCTGGCTAGGAAACTGTAAGATCGAGCGTGCGATATTCCTTCTCAAGTTTCTTTAATTGTTTTTTTGATGGCGTGCCTACCTTCTCCAGCCCATTACGAATGCGCGCACGGACTAGATAGGGTCCAAGTACCACCATGGAATCAAACAGCGGCGGCGCCGATGTCTTACCAGTAATAGCAATAAATAAAGGTAACAGCATATCCTTGAGCTTAAGCTCCATTGCTTTCGCGAGTTCGTTCAAAGCCTGGTAGAGAACATCCGTATTCCATTCTGACACGTCCTCCAATCGCCATGATGCGTACTGAAGAACCTTTCGACTTATATCTTGATCCAGCTTGCCCTGCTCAAAACTGCATTCGTCAATATCGGGCATTCCCGACAGCAAATATGCGGTCATCGGCGCCAAATCACTAAATTTCTCCACACGCCCCTGAACCAGCGGAATAATTTGTCGCAGTTTGTCCTGATTGAACGCCCATTCAACAACGCGCTCACCAAATGCATGCTCATCCAGGTTTTCCCTGATCCAGCGTCCATTCAGCCAGTCAAGCTTTTCAGTATCGAAAACTGGCCCGCCTAAATGTACATTACCGATATCAAAATGAGCAATCATCTCATCAAGCTCGAATTTTTCTTCCTCATCAGGCATGGACCAACCCATGCGGCCCAGATAATTGATCAGTGCTTCCGGCATATAACCCATAGCACGATAAAAATTTATGCTGGTCGGATTCTTACGTTTGCTCAACTTGCTTTTATCAGGATTCCTCAGCAAAGGCATATGACATAATTGAGGCATTTCCCAATCAAAATATTTATATAAAAGCTGGTGTTTTGGCGCTGAATTTATCCACTCTTCACCGCGAATAACATGGCTAATTTCCATCAAATGATCATCTACGACATTGGCCAGATGATAGGTAGGCATGCCATCGGCTTTCAACAACACCTGCATATCCACCTGCGACCAGGGGATCTCTATCGGCCCACGCAACATATCTTCAAAATGACAAACACCTTCTTCCGGTACTTTCATGCGAATAACATGGGGTTCACCAGCCGCAATACGACGCTCGACCTCATCTGCGGCCAAAGCCAGGCCACGACCATCATATTTTGGTGTTTCACCACGAGACATTTGCTCACGGCGCATTTCATCCAGCTCCTGCGCGGTCGCAAAACAATGAAATGCATGGCCAGCACGCACCAACTCCTGTACATGACGCTGATAAATCTGCGTGCGCTCACTCTGCCGGTAAGGGCCGTACTCACCACCGATGTCGGGCCCTTCATCCCACTCTAGTCCAAGCCACCGCAAGCTATCAAAGATTTGCTGTTCAGAGTCTTTACTACTCCGCTTCTGATCAGTGTCTTCTACACGCAGAATGAAACTTCCCCCCTGCTGGCGTGCAAAACATAGATTGAAAAGAGCTATATAAGCGGTACCGACGTGAGGGTCTCCGGTAGGAGAAGGAGCAACGCGTGTGCGCACAGTCATCGTTATAATCCACAGCAACAAATTTGAATGCGCGCATTATATAGGGAAAAACTACGGGTATAAGTACAAGGGAAAACTATAAGTGCAAACGCAACGCTTTTTACCCTTCAAGGAAGCTAAGGAACCTCTGATCAAGTCATGAACTCGCATTTTGCGCCCATAATATCCAGCTTCTTCGTCGCCTAAAAGCGCCTACTGTTGGTGTAAATTTTCGCAATAGCTTGCTAGAGCCTGATGAGATGGACGTTCCCCCTACGGCGTCGTAATGCGCCAAACTATAAGTTCAACCAAATAGTGAGAGGAACGTCCATATGCGTAATATTAAACTAGTCTCAATTGATTTAGCCA
>QNFP01000233.1 GCA_003645535.1 Gammaproteobacteria bacterium
AATCACCCACCATGAGTGAATAACGTCTTTGGCCGTGACCAGAAACCGGATCTTTTTACCCACCGGAAGAACCAGTGGTTCGGTGACTTCAGAAAGATAAAACTCTGATTTGGGTGATTCGCCATAAATGGCCGACTCGGGTGTGAGCAGCTCGCTCATAAACTGTACATCTTCGCCCAGATACTCGTATTGCCACTTCCATTGATAGGCAGTGATTTTGATATCCATATCCGCTTCTTCAAAATCGTACCGTTCAACCAGATATGTTGTAGCCGGAGCGGCGAGAGCGATCAAAATAAGTACCGGGATTATGGTCCACAGCAACTCCACCTTGGTGCTTTCGTGAAAGGTTGCCGGCTCGTGCCCCCTGGATTTGCGGTGGAAGATCATGCTGTAAAACATAATCCCAAAGACCACCACGCCAATCCCCACACAAACCCACAGGAGTATCATGTGGAGCTCGTAACTATTACGGCTCAGGCTGGAGACCCCGACCGGCAAATTCAGAAGGCCCCAACCCTCTGGACCACTATCGCTTGCTTCTTTAGCACTGCTCAAACCAGCATAAGAAAGTAACAATAACGGGCTTAGCGTATAAACGACAAGCTGCTTTAGTTTCGAAAACATTGCCCTGATTTCTCCGTATTGCCTGTTGATATTAATCTCAAAATCCGGTGACCCCGGGTCAATCAGCGGCCAGGAACAGGCCCCGGATCTGCAAATATCGGCTGCGACAAAATGCCGCACCCAGCGGTCTGGGCGCGGAGTATACCAGAAGGGTTTTTAAAAGGTCACGATCTTATTACCGCTCATTCTTACAATGTGTGGTTATAGGTAAAAGTCCATTGATACAAATCAACACAGACTCCTGCAAGTAAATTTTATTGCCTGATTGAGGCACAGAAATTGCGGGACACCAGTCATTTGCCTGGCAGCGCGAATGCCGCTAGCCCGGCCCACCCTGCAAACAAAACTAGCTACGTGCTACCGATTGCTGGCACATCTTCAGTAATCTGATGGTCTGCTCTTATTTGCTTTTTACCAACGAGTATTGCTGCCATTATTAGTCAGGTGCTACCGGCTCAGGCCGTGGTTATGAGTCGCGCATTGGAAATGTTTTTCATGCACAGGAACCGGGGTCAATAAAAGCAGTTATAAAAACTCGTTCTTTGCTTTTTGCTCTAGCTCAACTAAGTTTCTACTATGGATAGCGTCAATGTCCGACAAGCGATTGCCAGGGCGATCACTAACGAGCAGCAAACTGCCTTGCTGGCTACGCACCTCGTGCCCCGAATTAACAACCTGCATAAAGCCATCCACCTACAAGGCATAGACGCAGTACGTACCCTGACGCAATTTGTCGTTCGCTACACCGAGCATGTCCCCGACTTCCTGGATGCTCTCAACGGCATAGGCCTCAGCGCCAACTGTAATGAGGTGACCGAGCCGTTGACGGCTATCTGTGCTGATTTTTTCGTGCAACCGCCTGAGCTACTCAATGGTTTTCACGGTTTACAGGCAGCCATGAACGAAGCTTATCTGGCTCACCGGCTCATAGAAGAGGTCAACAACCACTTTATGGCTCAGTGTGGCGAGGTTTTGGTACCGATGGATATGACGCGCTCAAACCTGATTATTCACCATCTTATCGGCGAGCCTTTCGCCAACCAGCTTGACGCGGCAGTAAAGATTATTGTCGAACGCCTGGAAGCTGAGCGCTTGCTAGCAACAGATGGTAAGTTCAATCCCGGCCTGGCACGGGAAATTTATTGGGGCATGGAAGCAGGCCACTGGCCGTGCTTTACTGACACACTGGCAGTGGGTTTATTGTTTGGTGAAAACGACTGCTCCAACATTCTTCACTAAAGTGCTCTCTATACTAAAAGTACTCTGCATTAATGGCCCTGGGTTTAATTGACCGGTAACAGGCAGACAGCATTTTTATTATATTCGGCTTTGGTCTAGTCAGTGCTCGTCCCGTGACGGTGCTACGATTCGAACAATCCGCTCTACTTCACCACTGGCTACACGTGTCTCCAGTTCCCGAGCAATCGGCGCAAATCGCTGTTCTTCCAGAAAATCGCAGTTAACGCATTCGCGAAACTTCTTACCATCTGTATGGTAGACAAATAACTTATCCAGTTCTCCACATCGCGGGCACACGGCGCCGGCAATAAATCGTTTTCGTTCTTTCTTCACACCAACACTGACCCCGTGGATTTACCTGCTACTATAAACCTGTTTGCTAAATGCCGCTTTAAAGGCGCTGCTTTGGCCCCAAAATTACCAGAGGTAAGTTATGGCGTTCCCTATCAGTAATATTCGCAGATTTCAGAGCCTCATGCCCATACTGGGCAAACGGGTATATGTTGATCTAGCCGCGACTATCATCGGCGATGTCACCCTGGGTGATGACTGCTCGGTATGGCCGGGTGCCGTAATCAGAGGGGACATGCACAAAATTACCATCGGTGCACGCACCAGTGTTCAGGACGGCAGTGTCCTGCACATTACCCATGCCAGTGATTACAATCCCGGCGGCTGGCCACTGACCATCGGTGATGATGTCACCATCGGCCATAATGTCACCCTCCATGGCTGCACTTTGGGCAATCAAATTCTGGTGGGCATAGGCTCAACAGTAATGGATGGGGCAACCGTTGAAGATCAGGTGGTTATTGGTGCCGGGACACTGGTACCACCGGGTAAAACCCTCGCCAGCGGTTATTTATATATTGGCAGCCCCTGCAAACAGGCCCGACCCCTGAGTCAGTCAGAACTGGATTATTTTACCTATACCGCCGCTAACTATGCTGGTTTGAAAGATCAATACCTGGCGGAAATGTAGTTAGCAAAAAGCATTAGCTCATGCACCTCAGCCCAAAACCAGCTATGACTACCGGCAAGAGTGCCGAGAAATCAAACCATATCGCTATAAGGATTTTCTGTTTGTAGCGGAACAGGTTTGCCATAACCGGGCACACTGATAGCCTGTTCCGAAACCAACACCTCCTCGTCACTGATAACGCCTTCACCAAAGCGATACAAGGGCGTCAATTCACCATGGTCGGCCTGACACTCATAAGCGGCAGCCTGTTCACGGGTTTGCTTACGCTTGTCACAATATTCCTGCCAATTATCGCAGTAACGTTTACGAACCATGTCCTGCGCTGCCTGGGCAGAAAACAACACGCCAGTTGCATTATTACCACCAAAACCCTTGGCGTTGATAAACGCTATATCTTTGCCTTCTGCTCCCGTATCGAGGTCCTCTAGCGGGAAATGGAGTCGTTGCTGATGAACATCGTCGGCCACGGCAGACATGGTCTTAATACCGGGAATTAAACCCCAGCGCATCGCACCCAAAGCGGCCATTATCTGATCACCGCTGGCCGGTGCCAGAGAGTGGCCGAGGTAGGCTTTAATCGCACACACGGGCCAGTCCTCGATATCAAAAACTTCGGCAAGTCGGTCAAAAATGATGGATTCCGTAACCCGATTTTGCGGTGTGCTAGAGCCATGAGCCATGATGAAGCTTCGCTTTTGAACCGCCTCCAGGCCGAGGATACTTTTGGCGACAGAAATCGCTTTGCCAAAGCAGATATAGTTGCCTGGCCCAGGTCCTGAAATAGATTTTTTTATGCCATCGGCATCGACAAACACATCGGGCACCGCGCCATGAATATCCGCGCCCAGCTCAACGGCCAGTGCATCATCCATTAGCACAATATATTGAGAGGACTCGCTCATCACAAAGCCGCCATTTTCACCAAATGGGCGACTGTAACGACGGGGGTCAGTATCCCCCACGCGAGCCATTTTCTCTTCTGTAGCCAGCGCTCCCATATTGGTATAGCCCTCGATAATATCGGGGAGGATCGGAGCTTCGCTACAGCCGACTACGGCAACACGACGAACGCCCTCGCGAATATCCTGAACCGCTGCACGTAAATTATACAAAAAACTGGCACAGGCACCGGCCACCGCTTCGGTGTGCCCCAGGTTACCCAGCACATACGCATTGACAAAATCTGCCGGCATGCTGGTTAAACCCATGGGCACCTGTTTAGAAGTCGGCCGCTCTCCCTGACAGCGGGAACGCATCAGACCTCCCAAACCTTCGTCACTGAGCTGACCCATCGCGCTGGTAGCATATACTCCCACTTCATCGGGCCGCACTGCAGCGCATATCACCGGCCAGTCGATGCCCGTGGAGCGTACTGCATCTGTGGCGCCAAACACCGCAAGCTGCAGTCCTCGAGGTTGAAAACGCGAATTGTAGAGTTTGGCCGGCTCAAACCCTGTCGGCAATTGCCCCGCTGCTTTAACACCCATATCGCGAGTACTTGCCATCAATAATGACTGTGGGCCGGTAATTTCTACCTGTACGTTACCGTCAGATTCCTCGCTTACCTGCCAGCCAGCAGGCAATGGCTGAGGCAGCTCTTTTGCGGACATTCCAAATGTAGCGCCGCCATTGACAGGAGTCATGGTCATCGCTGTTTGCCAGTCCGCAGCATCGGGGTCGTAATGGTTCGCTTCAATGCGCCGCACCAAAGTGCCCGCCAGCACAGAACCGGCAAAGCGTTCATATATTTCACTCAATCCCAGCACTGTGTCACTGTGATCGCAATAGGCAGTGCCATCCCATGACACCAGGTTCATCATACAAGCAAGGCCAGCAACGGTTTTATGCTGTTCCTCCGTGCTAAGATTTTCCAGCACCATGCGCCGATAGGCCTGGTCAAACGAACTTCTACCCGCCGGCCCCACACCACCATAACCAACAATCACTGGAAGTATCGACATGGTGTATGGTTTCCTCTCGGGTCAGAATATTATTAAAACCAGTGTAAGCGGAGCTGCGTCCTTGCTTAATTGGCATATTAGCCAAATAATAGGGCGTTTCAGCCATTAATGGAAGCGTCTTCCTGGGAGATTGAAGATGACAATCCCGTATCGTGTTGCCATATTGCTGAGTGAAAATATTCTCGCTACCGCTGCTACTCTGCCCATGGAGATCCTGTCTACAGCTGAAGGCGCGGCGCGAGGGCAAAACCGGCATGCGCGCCCAATTGATATACAAACGGTTTCTCTGAGCGGGAACCCCGTTACCACATCATCGGGGTTCCAACTAGCGCCTTCTGCGGCGTTAGAAGACATTGGCGAGTGCGACCTGGTTCATATCCCTGGGCTGTGGCG
>QNFP01000234.1 GCA_003645535.1 Gammaproteobacteria bacterium
CAATCTGGGTTGGGATTTACAGGCAGCGTCCGGCGGCCGTTTTGTGATGGGTCTGGGAAGTCAGATCAAGGCCCATAACCTGCGCCGGTTTAGTGTGCCCTGGTCGGCCCCAGCGCCACGAATGAAAGAATATGTTCTGGCCCTGCGCGCTATCTGGGCCGCCTGGAAGGGCGATGGCAAATTGGACTTTCGTGGCGAGCATTATCAATTCACCTTGATGACGCCAAACTTTATCCCCGAAAATTACGCTGCGCCACCGCCAGCTGTGACTATTGCAGCGGTGGGTCCTGGCATGTTGAAGGTGGCCGGTGAAGTCTGTGACGGTGTGCGTTTACATCCGTTTTGCACCCGCGCTTATCTGGATAATGTGGTGATGCCTAACCTTGAAGAAGGCATGGCCCGTTCGGGGCGAAAACGCGAGACCTTTGAAATATCCGGTGGTGGTTTTATTGCCACCGGCCCCGACCAGAAAACGGTAGACGAAATGGTTGAATGGGTTCGCTATCGCCTGGCGTTTTATGCCTCGACACCGGCTTATTGGCCCGTGCTTGAGCAACACGGTCTTGAGGATCTGGGGCTAAAACTGAATACCCTGACTAAAGCCGGTGAGTGGGACAAACTCGCCGCAGAAATTCCTGATGACATGGTCGACTTATTTGCTGCCATTGGCACCCATGAACATATTGCCAGCGAGATCGAAAAGCGTTTTGGCAATGCCTCCGATGGTATATTTGCAAGTGTGGCTACCGTTGTGCCAGCTGATTTAACGCCGGGCCTCATCCAGGATATTCAGCGCATCGAAAGCGTATTTAGCGGCTTTAGCACGGCGTAACTATCTGCCTCACCATGAATTAACTTTTACAATAAATCAAAGAATTAGGAATAGTAGATATGACTTTGCCTTTAGAGAAGGATATGAAATTTGGCTGGATGACTTCTATGGATAGTCTGGCTTCGGTGCGACAAACAACGAAACTAGCTGACGAAATTGGTATGGACTCCCTCTGGGTAGGTGATCATATCGCCTTTGCCGTACCGATTATGGATCCACTATTGCAATTAGCGCAGGCCGCAGCGCTCAGTGATCGTCTGATGCTGGGCACATCGGTTTATCTATTACCCTTGCGCCACCCAACAACGGTTGCAAAACAGGTGTCGACGCTTGACCGCCTCACGGAAGGCAGGTTGATATTTGGCGTTGGTATCGGCGGCGAATTCCCCAATGAATTTGCCGCCTGTGGTGTGCCGGTAAAAGAGCGCGGCGCGCGCTTAAGCGAAGGCATAGATGTACTGCGAAAACTGTGGACGGGCGACAGTGTGTCCAATGAGGGAAAGTTTTTCCCATTTAACGATGTCAAAATGCGGCCAAAACCCGTACAGGCTGGTGGCCCACCGATCTGGTGCGGCGGCCGCTCTGAGCCGGCATTGAAGCGGGCGGGGCGAATGGCAAATGGCTATATTTCCTATGTGGTGACGCCAGATATGTATAAGTCGGCTCTGGATACCATGACTGCTGCAGCTGATGAAGCTAATCGAAAGATCGAGAGTTTTGGCACCGCTCATCTGCTATTTTTCCGTATCGATGACACCTTTGAAAAATCCTGGGATGTCGCGACGGAGCATCTTAGCGAGCGCTATGCCAGCGACTTCAGGAACCCGGCAAAAAAATATTGTGCATTGGGTAAACCAGAAGATGTCGCAGCGACTATCAATCAGTTTCGTGAAGCTGGTGTGCGCCATATCATCGTTGATTCCGTGAGCCCGCTGGCTGAGCGTCACGAGCAGGTCGAACGCTTCGCCAAAGAAGTGAAACCGCTCCTGGCCGGTTAAATAGCTCGGTTAGTTGGTTTTAACAGGACCCAGGTTAATCACTTACCACGAATGCTCGTAGTGCTCGGGCGGAGGCAGACCAAGAAACTCAAAAATAACATCTTTGGTAAGGGCCTCAGCCAGCACAGAGTGGTGACTGGTATAGGGAATGGTGGCGTGTTTGGCTCCACCGATGGCGTCAGCCAACGGTTCTACCGAGCCGCTAAACTCGTCCTGGGCAGCACCTACCACCAATACTGGCACAGTTATCTTCGCGAGTGCGTCCAGATCTAGAGCCTGACGGGTACCCTGGGTGCAGGCAGCCAGCGCCTCGTGATCACTGCGGGTGGAATCGACAAAAGCTCTAAACGAAGCAGCGGCTTCGTCTTCGATATTCCAGGGTTCCTTGCTGGTCAGCGCTGCGGCCATAATTTTCGGGTCTCGATTTGGCTTGAGCATATGCTCCCCGATACCAATTAAGACAGCAGCTTCCACTCGATCTGGATGATTGATGCATAGGTGGAGAGTAATCAGCGCGCCCATGGAGTGGCTGATAATGGGCGCTTTAGCAATGTCGAGTTTGTCCATCAATCGCAACACGTCGCCTGCCATAATCGGTATTGAATAATCTTCAATGTTGTACAGCTTTTCGCTCTCGCCGTGGCCGCGATGGTCAAATAACACCGCTTCGCGACCGGCTTTGATGAGTGTTCCCTGCCAGTCGTTGGCCATCCATGCTTGTTTGCGGTGGGCAGCAAAGCCGTGACAGAGGATGACTGGCGCACCTCCGCCAAAGGTTTCGTAGACGATTTCTACGCCATCGGAATCAAAACTCGGCATATCTATTTTCCCCTGATTATTAATACGCGGTAGTACGCGGATCCTTATGGTTTTTGCTTGTTTAGGTTTGCTAAGCCACAGTGTAGTACCGAGATAGTACTGAGTGCCACCAAAAAACAAAGATGTTATCGGGCATATATTCACAGCAGCTCCGTTATCGTATAGTAGCGGGCCTTAAAAAAACTAACTGGAGAAGACTATGATAGGTGTAATAGCGACATTAAAAATACAGGATGGGAAGCAGGAAGGCTTTGAAGCACTGATGAAGGAATTGGCTGCGGCAGTACGGGCTAATGAGCCAGCATGCACATTTTATCAGCTTCATAAAACCGATGATGCAACAACCTACATCATGCTTGAGCAGTACGGCAGTGGCGCTGATTTAGAAGCGCATCGAGGTACACAGCACTTTAAGGAACTGGGTGGTCGCCTGGGTGAATTCCTGGCTGGCGCACCAGATATTCAGGTATTACCCGCAGTAGAATAATCTCTTAGCGCGATCAAGAAAGTGGGGCCATTGGTTCAGCCCATTGGCAAACCGGCCCCGCTTGTGGTTTTTTAGTGTTCCACTCTGACTTGAAAAAGTTAACCGGGAAAAAATATGGCGGGATTATTAACTCCGGATATCACGGCAAAAATTGGTCAGGCAAACCCCACGATACACGTGGAAGTGACGCGCCGAGATATTCAAAAATATGCTGTTTCAACTGGCCAGACCGCAAAGAAATATCTCGATGGGGACGAAGCTCCACCGCTATTCCACTTCGGCTATTCCATGGAAATACTGCCGCCAGAAAAACTGCGGCATGACGGTATTGCCGAGGATAAATTAATTCCGCCACTGCCCCTTAAGCGCGTCATGGCGGGTAGTTCCGATACAGTTTATCATCGGCCCATTCGTCCGGGTGACAAGATCAAAATGACTCGTCGCTTAAAAGACATCTACGAAAAAGAAGGCAAAACTGGCCCGCTAATTTTTGTCGTTACTGAAGTTGTTGTCGAAAGCGAAGACGGCGAACCCATCCTTAATGAAACCACTTCACTGATTGCGAGGTAAACATCATGTTGCGCTACGAAGATATTACCGTTGGCAGTGAACTGCCCAGTCGCGATCACACCGCCACCATCGTACAGCTGTTTATGTACAATGCTGCGATCTGGAATCCCCATCGTATCCACTTCGACCATGCCTATGCCACCGAAGAAGAAGGCTATGATGCCATCGTCCTGGATGGCCCTTTACAGGGTGACTGGATAGGCCAGATAGTCACTGACTGGATTGGCGAAGACGCGACCCTGGTTTCCTTTGGCTATGCTAACAGGCGCGCGGCTTTTCTCGGCGAGACCATGACCGCCGGTGGTCAGGTTGAAGAAAAAAATGATGATGCCCGCGAAGTTAAAATCAGCCTGTACCTAAAAAATGCTCAGGGTGATGTGACGATTCCAGGTCATGCGCTGGTGCGATTTAACTGATTTATATTTGCCGGCGTTTCTCCTGCGATCACAGGCAAACAATTATTAGCTGGTCAGTGCTTATTTGCTGATCAGCCGCTGGGGGAGTGCAGAACTCAGGATGTGTTAACGGGCGATTTAGTCTGACTTTCTTTTCTACTTTTCTTTTCTACTAAGCTTACGTCTGGTGCGGTGAGCAATATAGCGCCAGATAGCTTTTGAGTGTGGACTTAATCTTTTTTCCTGTGTGTAAATCAGAAGAAAACGCATCCGATCCGTTAAGGACCAATCGTTGCTATAGCGATTCAAGGAGTATAGATCTTGTCGAATCGCCTTGCTTTTTAAAGGCAGCCAGCGGGCTTTTTCCAGATCAATAAGACGCATGTCCCATTGCCCATTTTTAAGTTGTTTTGCGAAAATATGCTTTAAGTAAAGGCTGCCATGCTGAATATGGCGATCATGCATTTTGTGCATGATCTCTGCTAGCCTGGAAAACAATATCTTACGCTTAACCCAGGAATCAAGCGCTGTACCATGTGGGCCATATAGCGGATCGGATAAAGGACTAAACCCTTCCAGCTCCCGGGTTATTAAAATAGCCCGGTGTTTACCCTCGACTGTTTTCTTGCCAAAAAAAACCGGTTCTTGCGCAGGAATATGATAGTGCTGGAAATCACGTATCTTTTTAAACTCGCGGATAAAGGTCAATATGCCGCTAACAGGGTGTAACAAAGAACTGCAGTAGTGATTTTCCTGGCGCTTAAGAAACAAACCAACCTTACCGCCCTCGGGGCGTTGCAGTTCAATTCGAGATACTCCGCTCCATCCACCGCGGCGTTGATTTGGTTCCTCGAACCATTCCGCTTCCAGCTCCCACAATTTATCAAAGCTATCCAGTTGATTGAAGCGCAGTAAAGCCTCCCAGGTTTCACAAAAAAAATCCGTCATTACTAAGCCCTGTTCCCTGTTCCCTGTCACTTATTGGCGCTCATCGAATAAGTGATCTTGTGCTGAATCAGTTTATTCAGATGCGTTATTGTCTATTATTTCATTGGCAAAGCAAAACCATATCCCTCTCAG
>QNFP01000235.1 GCA_003645535.1 Gammaproteobacteria bacterium
ATGTGATGGAGAAAGAGAGTTTTGAAAATCCGCAGATTGCCGCCTTACTCAATGAGAATTTTGTGTCCATCAAGGTTGATCGTGAACGCAGGCCCGATGTGGATGCAACTTATATGACCGCCGTTACGCTTATTTCCGGTCAAGGCGGTTGGCCTATGTCGAGCTTTCTAAGCCCAGAGGGTAAAACCTTTTTTGGTGGCACCTATTACCCGCCTGAAGAATTTACCCAGTTGATACAGAGGATAAACCTACTTTGGCGGGAAGATCAGGCGGAATTTTTGGCTCAGGCAGACAACGTTGCCGAGGCAGTGGCAGAGCTATCAATGACCAGGGCGAAAGCCCAGGAGCTGGGGGTAGAAACTGTCAAAAGAGGTGTCATCTCGATCATGTCGGCATACGATGACTTGCAAGGCGGTTATGGCCAGGCACCGAAATTCCCTAATGAACCGCTTTTGTTTCTTCTGCTAAACCACGTAGAACACAGCGTTGATAAGTACGTACTAAACTCTCTGGAACATACGCTCGATACCATGGCCCACGGGGGGATATACGACCAGATCGGCGGAGGCTTTCATCGTTACTCAACTGATAATCGGTGGCGGGTGCCTCACTTTGAAAAAATGCTCTACAACCAGGCCAATTTGAGTCGAATTTATTTGCGGGGCTGGAAGCTAACGAGCAAACCCGCTTTTGCACGGGTCGCCCGTCAGATGCTGGATTATGTGCTCCGCGAAATGACAGCCCCAGAGGGTGGTTTCTATTCCGCCACCGACGCCGATAGTGAAGGCGAAGAAGGCCGGTTTTTTATGTGGACACAGGCGCAGATCAAAACTGCCCTGAATCAGGACGATGCGAGGCTTGCTATCGACCTTTACGAAATGTCAGCCGAGGGTGACGCTGGTATTGATGGGCAAGGCCGGAATATTCTTCACATGGGCCAGTCAATGGAAGATTACGCAGTGAGTCATCAACTTGAGCCCAATAGTTTTATCGATCACGTAGCGCAGATTAACCAGCACCTGCTGAAAACACGACAACAACGCATTCCCCCATCACTGGATACTAAAATCATTACCGCCTGGAACGGCATGATGATTACAGCCTTCGCGCTGGCCGGTGACACACTCAATCAAGCAGACTATCTGGCGGCGGCGATTCGCGCCGCTGAATTCATCTGGAGTCACAATCGAAATAATGACGGCGATTTATGGCGAGCCAGCCTGAACGGTCATGCTTCGGTTGCAGCCAGCCAGGAAGATTATGCGTATCTGGCCGAAAGCTTTGTGATGCTTTATGACGTGACCGGTGAAAAAATCTGGTTGCAGAGAACTGAACAGCTGGTCGAAAAAATGCTCGCCCAGTTTTGGGACAAAGCCGATGGAGGTTTTTTTATGGGTTCAGAACAATTCGGTTTAGGACACTCCGGTATAGGACAAGCTGGTTTAGCACAAGCCCGTTTAAAAGGGATGGGCCGCGTTAAAGATAGCAGCGAAGGTGCCATCCCCTCCGGTAATTCAGTTGCCCTGCAAGTGTTACAAAAACTCAGCCGTCGTACCAATAACATGGAATACAAAAAGTATGCAGAGGCGAGCTTATCGGCATTCTCGGCCACACTGACCAGCAACCCGACAACGTTCCCCTATATGTTAAGTGCTGCCAATGATCTGTATAAGGGAGAAACCGGCGCACACCAATATGCTGCACGCGGAGCCGTCAAGGTTAATGCTGAGATAAATGCACAGCACAGTTTGACCTTGAATTTATCCATTCAACCCGGCTGGCATATCAATGCTCACCAACCTTTGCAGGAATATCTCATTCCAACCAGCCTGCAGTTGCCGGGGGACTCTCAGGGATGGCGAATGGAAGACGTTAACTATCCCCAGGAAAAACGTCGCACTTTAGGATTCCAGCAAGAGCAGCTGGCGCTGTACGAAGGTCAGTTTCAAGTGAAGGCAAAACTCACAAAATCGCCCGCAAAAAAAGAGCAAGCGTTAAATGCTCAAAGTCCACCGCCCGTAGAGTTGCACCTACAGGCCTGTAGCGACTCGGTGTGCCTTGCGCCTGAGACGCTGAGACTAAGGCCCTTAATGCGTTGAACAACGTTTTGAGCAAAGTTTTGAACAATTTTTCGCTTCGACCGACTATATAAGGGTTCGAATCCTGTTTTTACAGGCCGCATACGTGGCTTGTAACCGATCCAGACCGGATCTTTCAACGATTACCGACAGTTCCAAAGCATTTCCCCCTACGCTAAACTTCAGAATATATAAAAATAGCGTGTGAAAAATAAGAGCGGACAGGAGCGTGGACTTGGAATGGCTAGCCAATAACGAATCATCACTAAGTGCAATAGCGGCGATCATTGCGATTATCGCCGGTGTCGCTGTGGTCACTCGTTTGATCTGGACACGTATGCCGGCTCAGGTAATGAGCCAGGTTAAACGCCCGGCGTTTTTGTCGGACTGGCGCAATATTGCCTTGATGGGGGTAACGTTTGTCGCCCTGTTGTTGGCCGTATTGATGGCCACTGGCAAACCCGATGAGCCGCAAAATTCTCGCGAGGTCGCTCGACTCACCAAAATTACCGGTAAACCGTCGGTGGCCGTTTTGCCATTGAACTATATCGGTGAGGATCAGAGTCAGACTTACCTGGCCGATGGCATTGCAGAAGACGTGATTACATTGCTGTCGCGCAACCCACGATTTTTTGTGATTGCCCGCAATTCGTCTTTTACTTACAAAGGCAAAGCCATTGATATTCGCCAGGTGGGGGAAGAGCTGGGCGTGCGCTACGTGGTAGAAGGCAGCGTACGCAAAACGGGCGAGCGGTTGCGGGTCACGGTGCAATTGATCGATGCCAGTAATGGCCAGCATATCTGGGCAGAACAATATGACCGGCCTTTTGCAAAGATATTCGAATTGCAGGATGAGATCACCAACGGTATCGCCGTGGCCCTGGGGGACGAAATCTTTCAGGCTGAAATGGCCCGCGCCAGCGCTATTCCTACCGACAACCTGGATGCCTGGGGCCTGGTCGTACGTGGTAGCCAGGCAGTCGTTACCTGGAACAGGGAATCGTCAACCAATGCGCTAGCGTTGTTTCGTGCGGCACTGGATCTTGACCCAGATTATGCCCTGGCCAAAGCTGAGGTAGCCCGTTCATTGTGCTGGCGAGCGGTTGTTGCGTGGAGTGACGATGCTGCTAGTGATATCGCCAAAGCTTATACGCTTGGTAGAGAAGCCCTTAAAGCTGCACCCAATGACCCCATGGTAATGTGGGCGCTCGGTGGTTGTTATGGTCTTAGCGGTCGTACAGAGGAAGGTATTCGGCTGTTGGAAAAAGCCATTAGCAAACAGCCCAATTATCCCCAGGCACTTGCTATGTTAGGAGAGGCATTAATGTTCGATGGGCAGTCCGCCCGTGGTTTGCCTTATATAGACAAAGCCATCCTGCTATCACCGAAATCGCCTTATATGTACTTCTATGAATTCTATCGAACAATGGCGCTATGCGAACTGGACCGATATATTGAGGCCGAACAGGCCGGTCAAAATTCGCTTAAGTCTTACGATGGCTTGTACTGGAGCTGGCTTGTTTTAGCCTGGGCGCGCGCCGGACAGGGCAATATCGAAGGCGCGAAGCAGGCTTTATACGGGGCAAAAACCAGCGAACCACGGTTTTCACTTGATCTTGTAAGAGAGTCCACTGGAATAATCTTCAAAAACAAGGGCAAAAATTTATTGGCTTTACTCGAACCCATCTGGCCGGAGGATTTAAAAACTGCTGACCACGACTCCGGCAAATAAAACGTGTTATCGGGCAACTCAAGCCAGTGGGCATTGTCCACTCCCTGTAACTATAAAGCTGTAACTATAAAGCTGTAACTATAAAACTGTAACTATAAAACTGTGGCTATAAAACGCTGACAGTAAAGTACTGGTAGAGCTTGGCGAGAAAACCACCAGCGCGCAAAATCAACCACAACACAGGCGTTGCGCTTAAAGCAAAATATTTTTTACACTGCTGGTAACGACGGCACAACAAACCATTACCGCCGAAAATCTAGACCGTGCCCACCCATATCACCAATAAACGATAATTAAACGAAGGATGAACACCATGGAACCATTAGAAGGTATTCGCATTGTCGAGCTAACCACCAACGTCGCTGCCCCAATGGGGACAATGATACTGGCTGATCAGGGCGCCGATGTGATCCGCATCGAACCGGTCGACAGTGCCGACCCAGCCCGCGCAGTTGGCGCTATACGCAACGGGGTTACCAGCTACTATCTGAGCCTGAACCGCAATAAGCGAGCAATAGCTATCGATCTGAAAGACCCGCGCAGCAGACCGCTTATGGAAGACCTGTTACGCAGTGCCGATGTCTTCGTTCACAACACCCGGCCCGGCGTGGTTGAGCGACTCAATTATGGCTATGAGGATGTCCACGCGCTGAATCCGAATTTAATTTACGTTTCGCTCAGCGGCTTCGGCCCCGATGGCCCCGGTTCAAAGCGCCGGGTTTATGATCTGGTTATCCAGGGTGTTTCAGGTATGGCCCGTTCGCAGTCAGGTGAAAATGGCCCTGAAATGGTCAAGAATATTGTCTGCGACAAGGTGGCTGCGGTTACCGCTGCCCAGGCTATATCCTCGGCGCTCTTCGCCCGTGAGCGCGGCAAAGTTGCCGGCCATCATGTCGAACTCACCATGCTCGAAGCAAACCTGAATTTCCTTTGGCCTGATGGCTTCTGGAATAACAGCTTTGTTGGTGATTTTGAAAAAAAACCTCTGCTATCTGATTTTATCAGCACCTTACAAACAAACGATGGTCACATCACCATGTTCGTTGTGGGCGACAACGAATTTGAAGGCGCCTGTGCGGTCTACAAATGTCCTGAATTACTGGAAGATCCCCGCTTTATTACAGTGGCGGACCGCTTTGGCAACGGCCAGGCCTTAATGGACGAATTTAAAAAGCATACCCTCAACTTTGCTACCGACGACCTGGTCGCCCAAATGGAGGAAGCTCAGGTGCCTTGCGCGAAGATCAACGACTTCGAGGATGTCATCAACGACCCGCGCATATCCCACCGTGGCTCCATTATTGAGTACGACCACCCGGTAGGCGGGCGAGTCCGCCAACCACGACCCGCGGCC